>NZ_JDST02000050.1:0-12046 GCF_000584975.1 Candidatus Accumulibacter cognatus
CGGCCGTTTTCATGCCGAAAAGTAAAATTTGTCGGTTTCCCGGGCGCCAAGTCCGACAGGCTGCTAGCACTAGCAGCTACCGCCCTGGATGTGCCCCGTAGGTCGGTCATTCCTCGTCCTCGCAGCTGTCGTCGTGTGTATGCCCATGCCTGATTTCCTCGGCAGTAGCCGGGCGAACGGCGGTAACGGTACAGGTGAACACCAGTGCCATGCCGGCCAAGGGATGGTTGGCATCGAGAACGACCTTGTCGTCGGCGATTTCGGTCACCCGGTAAATCAGCACTTGATCATCCTCATCTTCGTCATCGATACCCTCCGGCACCCCTTCAAACTGCATGCCTACCTGCAGTTCCCGGGGAAACTGACTGCGTGACTCGAGTTGGACAAGCTCAGCATCGTACTCACCAAAGGCGTCGTCGGGCTGCATCCTGACCACCACGGACTCGCCAATTCGCTTGCCGTGCATGGCTTCTTCGATCATCGGGAAAATATCATCGTAGCCGCCATGCAAATAGACCAGCGGCTCCTGACCCGCATCCACCAACTGCCCGTCGACATCGGTGACGTTATAGTCCAGGGTAACCACCATATTCTTTGCAACTTGCATGTTCATTTCTTGAGTTCCTTAACCGTGCGCAGCATTTCAAGCGCGTGGCCTTTGGCGTTCACTCCGTAGGACGCAAAACGGAGAACGCCTTGTTTGTCGATGACAAAAGTCGAGCGAACGATGCCGTGTTTCTTGACCCCATTCACTTCTTTCGCCTGCCAGACACCGTACTGTTTGCACGCCGAACCCTCGGCATCCGAAAGGAGACACACGGAAATACCATGTTTGTCCCGGAACTCTGCGTGTTTGATGCAGTCATCGCGGCTGATGCCAATGATCAGGCAGTCCAGTCGCGCGAATTCGTCCTCATGATCGGAGAAATCCGTCGCCTGCAGCGTACAGCACGGTGCGTCATCTCTCGGATAGAAAAAGAGGATGATATTACTCTTGCCCTGAAACTGGGCGATATCGATGAGTTCCATATCCGCATCGGGGAGGACGAACATCGGAGCTGCCTGTCCTGCTTTCAGCATGGTGCCCCCTCAAAGACCCTTCCCGATCGCACACAAGCGAACGGGTGACTCAGATTCTAACCAAGCTTCTGCCGTCTGACTACAAGAAGCGACAGTCCTACCCGCTACAATATGCCCTGCATGTGGCAGTTCCTCCCACCCAACCATTTCTCGATTCCAGATGAGGGTCTGCAGGATACCCGCCATTCTCGAACACAGCAAACCCGGAGCCCTCCATGAAGCAATTTCGACCTCTGTTGCACACCCTGCCCCTGTTCGCCTGGCTGGCTGCCCTACCGGCACCGGCAGCTCCCGGCAGTAGCACGAGCATCGACCTGACAGCCGAAGCCAGTCGCCCTGCCGCCAACGATCTGGCACGCGCGACGGTCTTTGCCGAAGCGGCCGGCGCAACGCCGAGTGAATTGGCGAAACGAGTGAATGGCCTGATTGCCGACGGTCTCAAGACCGCACGCTTCTACAGCAATGTCAGGACCCAAAGCGGTGCCACTTATACCTATCCGGTCTACGCCAAAGGTGGCAAGATCGAAAGCTGGCGGATGCGCACGGATCTCGCCCTTGAGTCCACTGATCCAGCTGCGCTCTCCGAGTTGTTGGGCAAGCTCCAGGGATCGCTGGGCGTGGCCAACCTGAGCATGCTGCCAGCGCCGGAAACCCGTATAAAAGCAGAAAACGAAGCCACCCTCGACGCCATCACGGCCTTTAGGGCCCGTGCAAAGCTGATCGCCGACTCCTTTGGCAAACCTTTCCGGATCAAGCACCTGGCCATCAATAGCAGCGGTCGTCCCCCGCCGCTGCCAATGATGCGCGCGACAACGCTGGCAGTAGCCGATGCGGCAGCAATGCCGATCGAGGCCGGCGAGACCCTGATCACCGCCAGCGCCTCGGGCCAGATTGAATTACCGGAATAAGCCGTGCAGCAGGGAATCCTGACCGGCAGGAACAGCGGCTAGCGTTTGACAGGTCTCCCCGGGGCAGTCATTGCGGCGGCGGCTTTCTCGGCAGCCGGCGCCGCGGTTACGGCTTTATCGTGCGCAGGCTTGTCGGGGATCTGAACAAAAACTTCATCCTGCTTGACCATACCGAGTTCAAAACGTGCGCGTTCCTCGATCGCATCGTAACCCTGCTTGAGATCACGGACTTCGGCATCAAGACCGGCGTTGCGCATCTCCAGCCTGCCGTTGCTTTCCTTCTGTTGCTGTAACTGCCGGTCGACATCCCATACCCTTAACCAGCCGCCCTTGCCGAGCCACAGCGGATGCTGCAGCAAGGCAATCAGCGACAGCAGGGCAACAGCCAGCAAGCGCACGGGAGCACGGGAGCAGATGTCGAAACTCGGTCGATCATGACAGATTGTAGAAGGCGTCACGACCAGGATAGCCAGCAGTGTCTCCGAGGTCCTCTTCGATGCGCAGCAACTGGTTGTACTTGGCAATGCGATCGGAACGTGACAGTGAACCGGTCTTGATTTGCAGCGCGTTCATGCCGACGGCGATGTCGGCAATGGTACTGTCTTCGGTCTCGCCGGAGCGGTGCGAAATCACCGCCGTGTAAGCAGCGCGCTTGGCCATTTCGATGGCCGCAAAGGTCTCCGAGAGTGTGCCGATCTGATTGATCTTGATCAGGATCGAATTGGCAATGCCATGCTTGATACCTTCCTTGAAAATCCGGGTATTGGTCACAAAGACGTCGTCGCCGACGATCTGGACGCCATTGCCAAGACGCCCGGTGAGCACTTTCCAGCCATCCCAGTCATTTTCGGCCATGCCATCCTCGATCGAGACGATCGGGAAGCGGTCGGCCAGATTGGCCAGGTAATCGACCAGTTCGAGCGAACTCAGCTGCAAGTTTTCGCCAGCCAGATGATAGCGACCATCCCGGTACAGTTCTGAGGCAGCACAGTCGATGCCGACCAGCACGTCTTCGCCAGGACAGTAACTGGCGTTCTCGATCGCCTGGATGATCAGTTGCAAAGCTTCAGCATGACTGCCGAGGTTGGGCGCGAACCCTCCCTCATCGCCAACGGCAGTCGAAAAGCCTTTCTTGTGCAACAGCTTCCTGAGCGCGTGAAAAACTTCGGCACCACAGCGCAGCGCTTCGCGAAACGAGTTCTGACTCACCGGAAGAATCATGAATTCCTGGAAATCGAGACTGTTGTTGGCATGCTCCCCACCGTTGATGATGTTCATCATCGGTACCGGCATCTGCATCGGTCCGGCCCCCCCGAAATAGCGATAGAGCGGTAGCCCAGATTCCTCGGCGGCAGCCTTGGCCACCGCCATCGAAACCGCCAGCATGGCGTTGGCACCAAGACGAGCCTTGTTGTCGGTACCGTCAAGATGAATCAGTGTCTGGTCGATGAATGCCTGTTCCTGGGCATCGAGACCGATGATCGCCTCGGAAATTTCGGTGTTCACATTCTCGACGGCCTGCAGCACACCCTTTCCCAGATAGCGGGCGGTATCACCATCGCGCAGTTCAATGGCTTCACGCGACCCGGTCGAAGCACCGGAAGGCACCGCTGCACGCCCCATGACTCCGGATTCGAGCAGAACGTCACATTCGACGGTCGGATTGCCACGCGAATCGAGCACCTCACGGGCGACGACATCAACCACAGAGCTCATGATCTTTCCTTTTTATTCATAATGTTAAAGAGAGGCAATCCGACAACCCCGGCAGATTCATTGCGGCCGCATCTCGGCGCGTGACTCCGGCTGCTGGAAATTCGTGGCCAGAAGTTCATCCAGACGATTCGCCTTGACCAAGCGATCAAGCGCGACCAGCGTCGTCAACAGGCCTTCCATGCGACTCAGGGGCCAACTGTTCGGCCCATCGGAAAGTGCCATTTCCGGGCGCGGATGCGTCTCCATGAAAAGCCCTGCGATGCCCACGGCCACCGCCGCACGCGCCAGCACTGGTACAAACTCGCGTTGCCCTCCGGAAATCGCTCCCTGCCCACCTGGCAACTGCACCGAATGCGTGGCATCGAATACCACCGGCGCAGCGCTCTCGCGCATGATCGCCAGACTGCGCATGTCCGAAACCAGGTTGTTGTAGCCAAAGGAAGCGCCGCGCTCGCAAACCATGATCGTATCGGCACCGGCAGCGGCATCCCTGGCTTTGGCGACGACGTTTTGCATGTCGCCCGGTGCGAGAAACTGCCCTTTCTTGATATTCACCGGCTTGCCGGTGGCGGCAACGGCCCGGATGAAGTCGGTCTGACGACAGAGAAAGGCCGGTGTCTGCAACACATCGACGACCGCGGCGACAGCGGCAATGTCCTGCTCGCGATGCACGTCGGTCAGAATCGGAATGCCGATCTGACGGCGCACCTCGGAAAGGATGTGCAGACCGCGGTCGATTCCCGGACCACGCGGAGATTGACCGGAGCTGCGGTTGGCCTTGTCATAGGAAGCCTTGAAGATGTACGGCAGGGCGAGTCGGGCACAGATCTCCTGCAACTGTCCGGCGACCTCGATGCACAAATCCAGCGACTCCGCAGTGCACGGGCCGGCGATCAGAAACAGCGGCCGGTCGAGTCCGACCTCGAACTGGCAGAGTTTCATGTCTTTGACCGACAGGCAATGGCGGCCTGAACAAAAGAGGTGAACAGCGGGTGTCCTTTGCGCGGCGAGGAAGTGAACTCGGGATGGAACTGACAGCCAAGAAACCACGGGTGCGCGTTCGGCCCTTCTTTCGGCAGCTCGATGACTTCGCAGAGATCTGTGACCGGTGCACGACCAGCGACCACCAGACCACTCTCTTCCAGTTCACCGAGCAGCGTATTGTTGACCTCGTAACGGTGGCGATGTCGTTCGACGATCTCTGCCTGGCCATAGATCGCGCGCGCCATAGTGCCTTCACTCAATTCGCAGCGCTGGCCGCCCAGTCGCATGGTGCCCCCCAGATCGGAATTTTCGTCACGTATTTCGTGTCGTCCCGAAGCGTCCCGCCATTCGGTGATCAAACCCACCACCGGATATCGCGTATCCTTGTCGAACTCGGTGCTGTGCGCCCCGCTCATGCCGGCCACGTGGCGGGCAAACTCGACGACTGCGAGTTGCATGCCGAGGCATATACCGAGAAAGGGAATGCCATTTTGGCGGGCATGACGAATCGCCGCAATCTTGCCCTCGGTCCCGCGTCGCCCGAAACCGCCGGGAACAAGAATGGCATCCATGCCCTGCAGGGCACCACAACCGTTCTTCTCGATCTCCTCGGAATCGAGGTAGCTGACTTTGACCTTGCTGCGAGTCGCAATGCCGGCATGGACCAGCGCTTCGGTCAGCGACTTGTACGATTCGGTCAGGTCCACATACTTGCCGACGAAAGCTACGTAGACTTCCCGCTCGGGGTGTTCAAGCGCGTACACGATCGTCTTCCACACCGTCAGATCGGCCGCCTTGGCAAGAATCCCAAGTTTGTGGCAAACAATCTCGTCAAGCATCTGGTCGTGTAGCATCGCCGGTATCTTGTAAATCGAATCCGCATCCCTCGCTTCGATCACAGCTTCACGCTGTACATTGC
Source organism: Candidatus Accumulibacter cognatus (assembly GCF_000584975.1). Classification (NCBI taxonomy): domain Bacteria; kingdom Pseudomonadati; phylum Pseudomonadota; class Betaproteobacteria; genus Candidatus Accumulibacter; species Candidatus Accumulibacter cognatus. The sequence goes on from NZ_JDST02000050.1 coordinate 5,608, forward strand.
AGAAAAGGGCCATCTTCCGCTTGTCGTCTTCTGGAATCGGGCGATCGGTGCGACAGAGCAGAATGTCTGGCTGGATGCCGATTTCCCGCAGTTCCTTGACCGAGTGCTGCGTCGGCTTGGTTTTCAGTTCACCGGCAGTGGCAATGTAGGGTATCAGCGTCAGATGCATGTAGCAGGCGTTGCTGCGACCTTCCTGCAGACCCATCTGGCGGATCGCTTCCAGAAAGGGCAGCGACTCGATGTCGCCGACCGTGCCACCGACTTCGACGATCGCCAGATCAGCGCCCTCGGCTCCGCGTCTGATGTGCGCCTTGATCTCGTCGGTAATGTGCGGAATCACCTGTACCGTCTTGCCAAGATACTCGCCGCGCCTTTCCTTCTTGATAACCGAATCGTAGATCTGTCCGGTCGTGAAATTGTTGCGCCGCTCCATCCTGGCATTGGTGAAACGTTCGTAGTGTCCGAGGTCGAGGTCGGTTTCAGCCCCATCTTCGGTGACAAAAACTTCTCCGTGCTGGAACGGGCTCATCGTTCCAGGATCGACGTTGATATAGGGGTCGAGCTTGAGATGGGTGACTCTGATGCCGCGCGATTCGAGGATCGCCCCCAGGGATGCGGCTGCAATACCCTTGCCCAGCGATGAAACCACGCCGCCAGTAACGAATACATATTTGATCATGGAGATAACTGCAGCGGGAAATTCAGATTGTAGCGGAAAACGCCGTTACGCTCAAACGGGCTTTTCACCAAGCACACCAACCGAAGGCGGCGGCGACCGCCCTGCTCAGCGGATAAATTCGCGACTGATCTGGCGGAACAGATCGCTCCCGGCCTGTCGAAGCCATTCGAAAGCGACCATTTCGCGCGAAACGATGTCGGCACCGTGAGCACGCATCCGTTCCAGTGCCAGTGTCTTGTCGGTATTTCTCCGTGATCCAACTGCCTCTTCGACAACGAATACGCGTCGGCCGACGGCGAGCAAATCGAGCACTGTCTGCTGGACGCAGACATGCGCTTCTGTGCCGGCCACGACGAACTGTGCACGGTCACCTCCTGGCAACTTGAACACCCTGCCCTCGGGAACCGCCGAGAACTGGATCTTTTCAACGATGCATGCTTCCGGCAGAAAAACCCTTAGCGCAGGCATCGTCGGACCCAGTCCTTGTGGATACTGCTCGGTGCAGATCACTGGCACCCCCAGCCGTTGGGCCACCCTGGTCAGCCACACACTGGCATCCAGCACCCGTTCGGCAGCATCGATCGCCGGTTGTAAGCGCTCCTGCAAATCGACGAGCAACAAGACTGAACGATCAGTACACATCAGCATGAAAAACTCCTCCGGTTCCATGTAAAGGTCGCGTCAACGACTCATGAATCCTCCCTCCCCCACGCTGAGGAGGGGTCGAGGGGGGAACGGACATGACTTTCATGATCGGTGGTGCCCGACAAAGCCATGACCGCTGGCAACGATTCTGCGCAAGAAACTGGAGCAGCACTTTACTGGAAATTGGGATAAAGTGAGCAACGGCTTCGTCCCGGCACAGGAGAATATTGCATATGAATACAGTCCCATCGTATACCACGCTGCTTTCCCTGGCAGTGCTCTTATTGTCCATCGGCGCATGTAGCCAGGAGCCAGAGAACAGTCCCGCCGCGAAAGCGGAACCGCCTGCGGCCACCCAGATCGAAGACATCCCGTCCGCAGCTTCTCCTCTGGCAAGGGCCGCGATACGGGGCGATCTGGCAGAGATCAGGACTTTGCTGGAAGCCGGAGCCGAGGTCAATGTAACCGACGCCCTGGGCAGAACGCCACTCCACATGGCAGCCTTTTACGGACGCGCCAAAGCTTCGGAGCTTCTGCTCGCCAGCGGCGCGAATATCAACGCTAAAGACCGCGTCGGAATGACGCCGCTACACGCAGCGGTACTCTCGGGTGGCAGGAACGAAGTGGAGCTACTACTCGAAAGGAAAGCCGATGTCGGTGCCACTACCGACACCGGGCAAACACCGCTCCATCTGGCCGCAGCAACCGGCCAGCCCAAGGTATCGCGCGCGCTCATCGAACGCGGCGCCGATCTGAAAGCAAAGGACAAGAACGGCAAGACGCCCCTCTTCTACGCGTCACAGAACAAGCACCCGGTAACCACCGAAGTACTTCAGCAGTACGCCGCGAAGGATTGACGCCGTGCTGATGGACGGTACCGTGGGGACACGACGCAGTAGCCGACAAGGCCGGCCTTCAATGATCATGCCTTCTTGATCGCCTCGTCACGCAATTCGCGGCGCAGGATCTTGCCAACGTTGGTCTTCGGCAGTTCTGTCCGGAACTCGACTTGGCTCGGCACCTTGTATCCGGTCAGGTGCTCCCGACAATGAGCGATCAGCGCCTCTGCGGTGAGTGTCGGATCCTTCTTGACGACGAAAATTTTTACTGCCTCTCCCGACTTGTCATGCGGCACGCCGACAGCCGCCACTTCCAGTACGCCAGGGTGTTGTGCAACGACATCTTCGACTTCGTTGGGGTACACATTGAAACCGGAAACCAGAATCATGTCCTTCTTACGGTCGACGATGCGGACGAAACCCGTGGGCTCCATCACCGCGATGTCACCGGTCAACAGAAAACCGTCCGGGGTGATCACCTTGGCCGTCTCTTCAGGACGATTGTAATAACCCTTCATCACCTGCGGACCACGGATGCAGAGTTCTCCACGCTCGCCCAGCGGAACGTCGACGCCCGCGTCATTGCGAATCACCACTTCGGTGGACGATATCGGCAAACCAATGGCGCCGGTATACGCGGAAATATCTAGCGGGTTGATGGTCGCGGCCGGCGATGTTTCAGTCAGACCATAGGCCTCGATCAGCGGCTTGCCAGTGACCTGCTTCCACTTTTCCGCCACCGCTTTCTGTACTGCCATGCCGCCACCGAGCGTGACTTTAAGCTTGCTGAAGTCGAGCGCACAAAAGGTGTCGTTGTTCAGCAGGGCGTTGAACAAAGTGTTGACACCGGTCACCACGGTGAATGGATACTTGCCCAAATCCGCAACGAAGCCCGGAATATCCCGCGGATTAGTAATCAGCAGGTTGCTGGCACCAATCTTGAAAAAAGTGAAACAGTTCGCCGTCAACGCAAAAATATGGTAGAGCGGCAATGCAGTGACCACCAGATGTTGCTCATCGCCCAGTTCGGGCTTGATCCAGGCGTGTGCCTGCGCCAGATTCGCCAGGATGTTGCGATGAATCAGCATGGCCCCTTTCGAGAGACCTGTTGTTCCACCGGTATACTGCAAAAAAGCCAGGTCTTCCTGCCTGACGGTGACCGATTTCAATTCTGCCGCGGCACCCTTGGCAAGTGCAGCCCGAAAATTGACTGCTCGCGGCAAGCTCCACGCCGGCACCATCTTCTTGACGTACTTGACTACGAAGTTAACTACGGCGCCTTTCGGAAAGCCAAGCATATCACCCAGGCGGGCCACCACAATGTGTTTGACCGGCGTTCTGGCCAGCACCTGCTCCAGCGTGACCGCGAAATTTTCGACAATCACGATCACCTCGGCTCCCGAATCCTTGAGCTGATGTTCGAGTTCTCGCGGCGTGTAAAGCGGGTTGACGTTCACCACCACGTAACCGGCACGCAAGACACCGAAAATACAAATCGGATACTGGATGATGTTCGGCATCATCAGCGCCACGCGTGCTCCCTGGGGGAGCTTGAGCACCGATTGCAGATAGGCGGCAAAATCCCGTGACAACTTGTCGAGTTCACCGTAGGTGATCTCAGCGCCCATATTGATATAGGCAACGCGGTTGCGATACTGTGCAACGCTTTTTTCGAAGAGTTCGCCCAGCGACTGAAATTCGTCTAATTCAATCTCGGCAGGAACACCCTTCTGATAGCTCTTCAGCCAAATCCTCTCCACCTGTTCTCCTCCTGAATGAAACTCCCCATATGAAAACTCGCATTTCCATCGCCAGTCTTTTCCCGGCCAGCCGTCCGACGCGCTGCACCACGCGCAGGCTGTGGTTCTTATTCTAAGTCTAAGATCGCTGCAAGTACTTCAGCTTATCCGGCTTGTGGTTCCACTCATCGGCATCGGCCAAGGGTTCCATGCGCTCGACGATGACCGGCCATTCCTTTGCCAGTTCGGCATTGATCGCGATGAATCTGCGCTGTTCTTCCGGTACGTCGTCCTCGGCAAAAATGGCTTCTGCCGGGCACTCGGGAACACACAGCGTGCAATCGATGCACTCTTCAGGGTCGATCACCAGGAAATTCGGGCCCTCGTGAAAGCAGTCCACAGGACAGACATCAACGCAGTCAGTAAATTTACACTTGATACAGTTCTCGGTAACAACGTACGTCATCGTCGTGCTTTTATCAGTTTGAACGAATGGAACTATAACTGATTTGACGTCTCCGAGACAGGCCTACTGCTTCCCTTGGCGAGGATTTTTCGCTAGCATTGGAAAGCTGACCGGCCATCAGGATCCGGCTTGCCATGTAACCCCCCCCCACTTTTACGACCTACTCCATCCCAGATCACGCAAGAGGCTTTTAATGAGCGAACATATCCACCACGTTACGGACGACAGCTTCGATACCGATGTACTTAAGTCGGATGAACCTGTTCTCGTTGATTACTGGGCCGAATGGTGCGGTCCGTGCAAGATGATTGCACCCATCCTTGATGATATTGCCAATGACTACGCCGGCCGCCTGAAAGTCGTCAAATTGAACATCGATGACAATCAGAGGACACCTGCCAGCTTTGGTATCCGTGGCATCCCGACTCTGATGCTGTTCAAGAATGGCAATGTCGAAGCCACCAAGGTCGGCGCCCTTTCCAGATCGCAGCTAGTCACCTTCATTGACAGCAACCTCTAAAGTCGCTACCCTCTCAGCCTGAAGGTTCGCTGGGCGCAGCAGATAGCCCGCAGCAATCCACGAATCCGTATCGAACCTTCAGGCGTCCTCTCCCTTTAGCAGTAGATCCCGCCGGTCTCACGGCACTTCACTTGACGCACGTTGCATTTGCGGCGGCCCGCAGCGCGTTTGATTCTCCCCCATCTTCGTCTCCAGCACATGCACCTATCCGAACTCAAAGCACTCCACGTAAGCCAGCTTCTTGACATGGCCATCACCAACAACGTCGAGGGCGCCAACCGACTCCGCAAGCATGAACTGATCTTCGCTCTGCTCAAGAATCAGGCCAGAAAGGGTGAAAGCATCTTCGGCGACGGTACGCTGGAAACGTTGTCTGACGGTTTCGGCTTCCTGCGTTCGCCCGATACTTCCTACCTGGCCAGTACCGACGACATCTACGTCAGCCCGAGCCAGATCAGGCGCTTCAATCTGCATACCGGTGACACCATCGAGGGTGAAATCCGCACTCCGAAGGATGGAGAACGCTACTTTGCCCTGGTCAAGGTCGACAAGATCAACGGTGAAGTGCCCGAAGCATCGAAGAACAAGATTCTCTTCGAGAACTTGACGCCTTTACACCCGGCAGAACATCTTAAACTCGAGCGTGACATCCGCGGCGAAGAGAACATTACCAGTCGCATCATCGACATCATCGCGCCCATTGGCAAGGGGCAACGAGGTCTGTTGGTGGCCAGTCCGAAGAGCGGCAAGACGGTGATGATGCAGCATATTGCGCATGCGATCACCAGCAACCACCCTGATGTCACGGTGATCGTCCTGTTGATCGACGAGCGCCCAGAGGAAGTCACCGAGATGACTCGCTCGGTTCGCGGTGAAGTCGTTGCCTCGACTTTCGACGAGCCGGCAACACGCCACGTACAAGTTGCCGAGATGGTCATCGAAAAGGCCAAGCGCCTGATCGAACACAAGCGGGACGTGGTCATTCTCCTCGATTCGATCACGCGCTTGGCGCGTGCCTACAACACCGTTCAGCCGGCATCCGGAAAGGTACTGACTGGCGGTGTCGATGCTAATGCACTGCAAAAACCCAAACGCTTCTTTGGTGCGGCCCGCAACATTGAGGAAGGCGGTTCACTGACGATCATCGCCACCGCGCTGATCGACACCGGCAGCCGTATGGACGACGTGATCTACGAAGAGTTCAAGGGCACCGGCAACATGGAAATCCACCTTGATCGCCGCATGGCAGAAAAACGCGTGTACCCGGCGATCAACGTCAATCGCTCCGGCACCCGTCGCGAAGAACTGCTGCTCAAGCCGGATGTTCTGCAAAAGATGTGGATCCTGCGCAAGCTGCTGTACAACATGGATGACCTTGAAGCAATGGAGTTTCTGCTCGACAAGATCAAGGCCACCAAGAATAACGCTGAGTTCTTCGACTCCATGCGCCGCTGATCCCCCGACTCAGTCAGAGGTGGCCCCGTTTGTTTGGACAGAAAATCTGCTTTGATAAGTGGAGCCCTGCCGGTTGTGGTCAGGTGACCGGAGTTG
>NZ_JDST02000051.1:0-43369 GCF_000584975.1 Candidatus Accumulibacter cognatus
AAGAGCGTCAATCTCGCCACCTGCCGGCAGTTGCTTGAACAACATGGCGGCGAAGTCCCGCACTCGCGCACAGCCCTCGAAGCTCTGCCGGGAGTCGGTCGCAAGACCGCCAACGTGGTCCTCAACACCGCTTTCGGCGAGGCGACGATCGCCGTCGATACACATATTTTTCGGCTTTTCCAGGCACTGACGATCCTCACTTTCGCATGAAAGGCTGAAGCGCTGCCGCCCGACCCCTGTTGTGAAATTTACGGGTAGAATCAGACCCTCTTCGAGAGGATCACTCCCATGCGCTTTTCCGGTTCCGATACCTATGTCGCCACCCGCGACCTGACCCTCGCCGTCAACGCCGCGATCACCCTGCAGCGCCCGCTCCTGATCAAGGGCGAGCCGGGGACCGGCAAGACCATGCTTGCCGAAGAGGTGGCCGCTTCCCTGGGCTTGCCGCTGTTCGAGTGGCACGTCAAATCGACGACCAAGGCGCAGCAGGGGCTCTACGAATACGATGCGGTGTCGCGCCTGCGCGACTCGCAGCTCGGCGAGGCGAAGGTTGCCGACATCGGCAGCTACATCGTCAAGGGTGTGCTCTGGCAGGCGTTTGAATGCGAAACGCCGTCGGTGGTGCTGATCGACGAGATCGACAAGGCCGACATCGAATTCCCCAACGATCTGTTGCGCGAACTCGACCGCATGGAATTCTTCGTCTACGAAACCCGTCAGCAGGTGCGTGCGCGCCACCGGCCGGTACTGTTCATCACTTCGAACAACGAGAAGGAACTGCCCGACGCCTTCCTGCGCCGCTGTTTCTTCCATTACATCCGCTTTCCCGACAAGGAGACGATGACCAGGATCGTTAACGTGCACTTCCCTGGCCTGAAACCGACGCTGCTGCGCGAAGCACTGGAGGTCTTCTTCGAACTGCGCGAGATTCCGGGCCTGAAGAAAAAGCCCTCGACCTCGGAACTGCTTGACTGGCTCAAGCTGCTGCTGGCCGAAGACATTCCGCCGGAAGTGCTGCGCAGCAAGGATCAGAAGTCCGCGATCCCGCCGCTGCATGGCGCGCTGCTGAAGAACGAACAGGACGTACACCTCTTCGAGCGCCTGATTTTCATGGCGCGTCAGAACCGCTGAGGCTACTCGGGCAGCGACGATGCTGATCGACTTCTTCCTGCACCTCAAGGCGAGCCGCTTGCCGGTCTCGATCAAGGAGTTTCTGACCCTACTCGAAGCGCTGCAGCAGCATGTCATCGAGCAGAGCATCGACGACTTCTATGTGCTGTCGCGTGCCGCCCTGGTCAAGGACGAGACCCATTTCGACAAGTTCGACCGCGCGTTCGGCGAGTACTTCAAGGGAGTCGAGGCGCTGCCGGGGATGGACGTATTGATCCCCGAAGAGTGGCTGCGGCAGGCGGTCAAGCAGCATCTGAGCGACGCCGAACGCGCCAGACTCGAAAAACTCGGCTGGGACAAGCTGATGGAAACCTTCAAACAGCGCCTCGCCGAACAGAAGGAGCGGCATTCCGGCGGCAACAAATGGATTGGCAGCGGCGGCAGCTCGCCGTTTGGACACGGCGGCACGCATCCCGAAGGAATCCGCGTCGGCGGCAGGAGCGAGAACCGCTCGGCGGTCAAGGTCTGGGAGAAGCGCGAATACCGCAACCTCGACGATCGCATCGAAATCGGCACGCGCAACATCAAGGTCGCGCTGCGCCGCCTGCGCCGTTTTGCCCGCCAGGGCGCGCCTGATGAACTCGACCTCGAAGGCACGATCACCGGCACCGCGCGCAACGCCGGTTGGCTCGACCTGCACATGCGCCCGGAACGTCACAACGCCGTCAAGGTGCTGCTGTTCCTCGACATCGGCGGCTCGATGGACGACCACATCCGCGTCTGCGAAGAACTCTTCTCGGCCTGCCGCAGCGAGTTCAAGCACCTCGAACACTACTATTTCCACAACTGCGTCTATGACCGTCTGTGGAAGGATAATCGACGTCGCCACAGCGAGCGCATCGCCACCCAGGACGTATTGCACAAATACGGCAACGACTACAAGCTGATCTTCGTCGGCGACGCGTCGATGAGTCCTTACGAACTCATCCAGCCCAACGGCTGCATCGAATACCACAACGCAGAACCTGGCGCGACCTGGTTGCGCCGCCTTGCCGACACCTGGCCGCACGCAATCTGGCTCAACCCCGAGGCGGAACAGTCGTGGCCATACCGGCAATCGACCTCGCTGATCTACAACCTGATGGGGGGGCGGATGTTCCCGCTGACGCTCGATGGGCTGGAGCGTGGGATGAGGTTGTTGAGCAAGTAGTTGAGCCAGGTCGCACCCGGCCCCTCCGCAGAACGCTGGACTCCTGAAGTGGCGCATGCGTGCCAGTGCACCGGGAATTCGACGTAGGCCGCCTGCAGCAGCGGTTGACCGCAGAGCCGCGAGCGCGCAGACCCCAGGTGTTCGATCTTCTTGCACCTGCGCCGCAGCCCGATTTCCAGCTCTGGCCGGGCTTCCAGCGGTATTTCCGCCACCGGAGAAGTCTGTGGATTGGCACCCGGAAACGCACTGCTGGGGTCTTGAAATCACGCATGCGTGATTTCAAGACCCCGTGTGTGTGACCCACTTCCGCCTATAACACAAGCACTACGGCAACCAGAAGTGTTGCTAAGCCAATGCCGAAGAATAGGAGCAGGTCGGATAGCTGACTTCCCGCAAGAAAGTAGTCGGCTGCCGAGACCTCAACCATGCCGGGTAGGTCAAGCCTCCACTTAACCCTGCAATCGCCCTCCAGAAATTCAAACGTGTAATTCGTTTGAGAAGCGTCTGAAGGGCTGGAGTAACTGAAGTAGAAATCTTCTCCCCATCTGCGAATAGCCCATGATTCGAATTCTTTGGTCGTGGGCATGCGGCCATGATGAGCGGCATGGTGGTTTACGAAAGCAGATGCTTCCTCAACCAATGCAGTGTGATGAAGACGCCGCATGATTGGAGGAGACTCTGTATTGAGCGCGATATACGTTCCGAAAATGAAAGCCAATAGGCTTGTGACAAGCAATAGTGCCGAAAATAGCCCGCGCAACACCATGATGAGTGCTAATGACGAATGAAAGGGACTTCCCCGTGCCGAGCGGAACGGGCGGCAAAAGCCCGTAGACCGTAGGTTGGGCTGAGGTACGAAGCCCAACGATCCAGGGTAACCATCTTGGCTGTTGGGCTTCGTACCTCAGCCCAACCTACTCCACTTGAATGGCAGCCCCCGAGCATTCTGATTCCGGCTGTCGGATTTTTAAACTCCGTGCAATGTTCTCTTCCCGCCCCTACCGGGGCTTTCAGCACGATCGGCTCGCTCCTGGATGCCATGCGGTCCATTGTCGCAAACCATTCATCGATGCGCTGGATCTTGAGTTGCTCGCGCAACCAACGTTCCAGTTGGGTCGACGACAGCAGCCCAGCGCGCTGGGCTTCCTGTGAAAGTTGGTCGGGTAATGTGATCTGAACCGTGGTCATGTGCTTTTTCCGTGGTAGATGTTCGGCAGCGAGAGCAGGCAGCGAGGTCTTGAAATAACGCATTGATAAAATTTCATGATCCCCCCGTCTTCCTTCGTCAGGCGGAACCGCTGACGAGTTGCAGGGTGGTTTGAGATGCGGTATTCCCCAGTTTCGATTCACTGTCATTCCATCCGGGCTACGGGCTACTCTCGCTGATCGAAGACTTCGTTCAACGATTCGGCATCCAGTACCCTGATCGCCCAGATTTCCAATTGATCGATGCTTGCGCTGGTCAGTCGGTCGCGGACAGCGTCAGGCAGGGGACCAAACCGGCGCGAGAGTTGGCGCTGCAGCAGGGCGACTTCGCCCTGCTGCAGCCCCTGCTGCAGTCCCTGCTGTCGTCCTTTTTCAATTCCAAAGCGTTCGGCAGAAGTGATGTAGGGCATGGTGACGTTCCTTTCCCGTGTGTAGACTTCTTGCAGAAGTCGTTGCTCCAATTCGTTCGGCAATCGCATCAGCCAGTCGATGACGCCGAACAGATCGATGATGCGCTGCTTGTCCCAGTGGCGTTCGTAGAGCAGCTTGGCCAGTTGCCATTTTGCCGCGTACCGCTGTTCCAGGTCACCCCCTCGTTCTGCGGGTGAACAGGTGCGCAGCAGTGACCAGGGCGAAGGGATTGGGATCTTCCAGCAAGGCTTCGATCTGGCGGGCGTAGTCCAGGATCTGGACCGTTGGGAAGTGGATGCCGACCTCGCGGCCGTACAGTTGGTAGCCGTAGTGGGTGGGTTTCCAGCTTTCGCGGTCATCGGCCAGCACGGCCAGGCTGGCGACCGGGCGACGATAGCGGTCGTAGAGCCGGTAGTTGTAGGTGAACAGGCGCTCGGGGAAGGTGGCATCGTGTTGGCCCTGGACGAATGGGCTTGTTGAGCAAGTAATTACCTGCGTGCGTGCGTGAGAATTTTCACGGCAGGTTTGCGGTCCAGACATATAATGGCTTCACGAGACAAATGGCAAACGGGGTGAAAGCTCCGGACGCAAAGCTGCAGACCCTAACCTGGAATGACAGGAGGGTGGCTGGGTTACCTCGCTCCAGGCACATTCGTGCGGGTACTTGGTTTCCTTCCCACAGCTGAAACATGGCTCTCGTAAGAGAGGGCAGCAACGGCCTTGTTGAATTGATGCCGACTGTATGGCGCAACAACACTGACCACTTCTGATGCCATGTATGGTATGCGTTGAGAGTCTGAGGAAACCATGAAAACCTATATCGCGACGATCGAAACTCCTGGCGGAACCGAGACCATGAAACTGGCGGCGGCGAATATCCAGGAAGCCTACGGACAGGTGGCAGAACGTAGTCTGTCGGCTGCGGGCGCGTCGTATCATTACTCGATCAAGGAAGCATCGCCCGTTGCCTCGCCCCAGTTTTTCGACGGGTTTGCCAACGCCAGCTTCGCTCTCATGGCCTGCATGATTCTTTTCATCGTTTTCGACCACATGCTGCGCAAGTGGCTCAGGAGCTGATGCTGAATCAAGAGAGCCTGCATACGAACACTGCGGTTCTCTGATCGAATGGATTGGCGAGCGGTGAAGGGGTCGCAGCAGTACGTTCAGCGGTCGCTGGGTACCAATGCTCGCCTTTCGTCAGGGGATGTCGTCGGTTTCAGATCGAGGCATTCTCAGCAGCCTGCCTCTGTGCTGCAGTAGAATGCCATCGATGAACGACGAATTTTTCATGCGCGAGGCGATTTCCCTGGCGCGAGCCGCCGAATGCCTCGGCGAAGTCCCGGTTGGCGCGCTGGTGGTTCGTGATGGGGTGATCGTCGGACGCGGTTTCAATTCGCCGATCGGCGAAAACGATCCAACGGCGCACGCCGAAATCGCCGCCCTGCGCGACGCCGCGCGCAATCTGCACAACTACCGTTTGCCCGGCTGCGAGCTGTTCGTGACGCTTGAACCTTGCGCGATGTGTGGCGGCGCGGTGCTGCAGGCACGCATTGCCCGGCTGATCTACGGTGCGCGCGATCCCAAGACCGGTGTGCATGGCAGTGTCGTCGACCTCTTTGCAGTACCGCGCCTCAACCATCACACAGCGGTCGTCGGCGGCGTCCTGGCCGACGAATGCGGGCAGTTGCTGTCCGGGTTTTTTGCAGCACGGCGTAGCCGCGAGTGAGCATGCACATCGAGATCTCCATCAGAAGACAGACGTTGACCCTCTCCGACGACTCCGGACAGGTGCTGCGTTGCTATCCGGTGTCCACCGCAAAAAATGGTCCGGGGGAAGTGTCGGGCAGTTTCTGCACGCCGCGCGGCAGGCACCTGATCCGCGCCAAGATTGGTACCGGCGAAGCTGTGAACACCGTTTTTTCCGCCCGCCGGCCGACTGGCGAGATCTATGGCAAGGAACTTGCCGAACGATTTCCGCAGCGAGACTGGATTCTCACGCGCATCCTCTGGTTATCCGGATGCGAACCCGGTCGAAATCGGTTGGGCCGGGTCGATACCATGCGCCGTTACGTCTATATCCACGGCAGCCCGGATACGACGCCGATGGGCTGCCCCGGATCGATCGGCTGCATTCGCATGCGCAACGCCGACATTGTCGAACTGTTCGATCTGGTGCCGCCCTACACGCCGGTCGATATCCTAGAGGACTGAAAGCGCTCGCAGACCTCGCCGGTGACCCGGGCGTCGACATCGAAACTTCGCTCGATCAGCGTGGTCTGCCCGTCGCGGTGCCTGCTGAGCAGCGTCGAGGCGCGCGTGCCGTAGTTTTCGGAGCGAACGAAGACCGCCGAGAGGATACGCTCCCATTCGAGCGGCACGCCGGTTTCGGGCAGGTGGGCATCGGGGACGATCTCCTGGTCGGCGAGCAGCGTGAAGAACGGCGCCGACGCCGGCAGTCCTGACAGGGCCGCAGCAAAGGTCGCCTTGGCGCTGGCCAGCTTCGGCCAGGGCGTGTCGATGAGGTGGTTGGAGAGGCCGTAGAGGCCAGGCTCCAGCCAGCGCGGCTGGTCGTCACCACGGTTGCTGAAATAGCCCAGGCACTGGTCGTCGCCAACGAACAGGTTGAAGCCGTTGTAGTCGGCGGCGGCGGCCGAGATCCCGGCCAGGTACGCCGCCGGACTGGCGTTGCCGGTCAGGAAATCGGCCACCAGTGCACCACGCGAGCGTGCAGCGGGGTCCTGTTTGCCGCCCTCACGATAGTTGGTCAGGGCGGCGAAACGTTGCGCACGACTGACGCCCAGCCAGGTACCGCCGGCCTCGAGGTCACGCCCGGCGAGCACCTGCGGGGCTTCCTGCCAGAAAGCGGCGGGCGCTGCAGGGCGGGCGAAGAACTCGTCGCGGTTGGCGGCGACGACCAGCGGATAGTCGGGGTGCGCCTGCCAGGCGAGGACAATCAGGCACATCGCGGCCTGCGCTCAAGGCGTAGTGATGGCGCGATGCACCGGCTGAAGATCAAGGCGCGGACCCCCCGGAGCACCGAGTTCCAGATTCCCGGCGCCGACGAAGTTCTCCTGAACGATCGCCAGGGCATCGTAGCCACCCGACGGCGCCGGTGCGGCGTTGGCTATCATGCCGCAATGGTGCTGGGGACTCGACGGCGAGAAGATCGCATCGCCGGCCGCCATCGGCGTGGTCGAGTGGGCACGGTAGAGATGGCGCTTGACCTTGCCGAGGTACTGCGTGCGGGCGACGATTTCCTGGCCGGGATAACAGCCCTTATGGAAACTGATCGCTCCGAGTTGCTCGAAATTCGCCATTTGCGGAACGAACTCCTCTCTGGTGCGCTCGCTGATCAGCGGCACGCCGGCCTGAATATCCAGCCATTGCCAGACAGCGGTGCCAACCGGTCGGGCCTGTGTGCGCAGTTCCTGCCACAGCGTCGGGGCGGTGTCGCAATGGACGAGAATTTCGAAACGGTGGCCATCGAGGCGGATCACGGCCCCAGCCGCGAAAACAGCGGTGTTCAAGGGACTTGCGGGGACTGGCAGCAGGACGGTTTGCAGTACCGCCTCGGCCTGCGGACCGGCGATCCCGATCAGTACGCAATCGCCAGACGGGTCAACGATGCTCACCTTGCTGCGTAGAACGAACATCTGCAGACGCTTGTGGATTGCCGGCAGCAGATCGGCGGACAGTTGCAACTGATAGTCGGGGCCGACGCGGAAAATCAGGAAGCTGGCGAGCATCCGCCCCTTGGCCGAGCACCAGGCCGAATACTGCGCAGCGTCACTCGCTAGATGCTTGACGTCGCTGGTCAATTGATGATGCAGAAAAGTGGTGGCTTCAGGGCCGCTGACCCTGATCACACCGAGGTGGGCCATGGGCGCAACGATGGTCGTCGTAGCCGCCGCCGCCAGTTCTGTGGCGGCATCGCCAAAATCGTTGAGCAAACCGTTTTCGATGTGTGCGCCGGAAGATCCCAGAATGTCCTGCCAGATCGAGTTCATTGTTGCCTCATTTCCATGAAATCTTGAGCGTCAAAGCCTCTGGTCCGTGGCCTTCACCCGCGGTCGGCGATCCGCAGCCCGCGGGTCCGGTTCAGGGCAGGGCGTTTCGGCTATTATAGAGCCACTCTAGGTCCATTCCCTCGTTCCCGCCCCGCAGCCTGCCGGTTGCGCAGGATTGATGCGCAAAATCCTCTATCGCTTGGTCGTTTTTTTTGTGGTGGTGTGCGTGCTGTTGAGCGCGCTGTTCGCCAGCGTGCTGCTGACGCCGATCAGTCTGGAGCGCACGACGGTCGATTTCACGATCACGCCCGGCAGCAGCCTCCGCGCCGCGACCCGTGAAATTGCTGCGGCTGGTATCGAACTCGATCCCTGGGCGCTGATCCTGCTCGCCAGGATGCTGGGCGTCGAATCTTCGATCAAGGCCGGCAGTTACGAAATCGCCCACGGTGTGACGCAACTGCAACTGTTGAGGAAACTGACCCGTGGCGACTTCACGCAGGCGGAACTGGCCTTCATCGAAGGGTGGACCTTCCGGCAAATGCGCGAGCGCCTCGATGCGCATCCGGAACTCCGCCATGAAACCACGGGCATTCCCGAAACCGAGATCATGCGCCTGCTGGGTGTGCCGGAGACTGCTGCCGAGGGACTCTTCTTTCCCGACACCTATCTTTTTGCCAAACGAAGCAGCGATGTCGAACTGCTGGCGCGCGCCTACCGCGCGATGCAGCGGCATCTGGCGCGCGAATGGTCCGCACGGGCAGCCGGTCTGCCTTATGGTGATCCCTATCAGGCCTTGATCATGGCCTCGATCGTCGAAAAGGAGACCGGGCGCGACCAGGATCGCTCGCTGGTGGCGGCGGTATTCGTCAACCGTCTGCGCCAGGGAATGCTCCTGCAGACCGACCCGACCGTGATTTATGGCCTGGGTAACCACTTCGATGGCAACCTGCGCAAAAGCGACCTGCTGGCCGATACGCCCTACAATACCTACAAACGCGCAGGCCTGCCACCGACACCGATCGCCATGCCCGGCCTGGCCGCCTTGCGCGCGACACTGCACCCTGCGCCCAGCGATGCGCTGTATTTTGTTGCCCGTGGCGATGGCACGAGCCATTTTTCAAATACGCTGCTCGAACACAACCAGGCGGTAACGCGCTATCAGAGAGGGGGCAAGCCTTGAGTCAAGGTGAGTACAAACCGCGCGGCAAATTGATCACCTTTGAAGGCATCGACGGCGCCGGCAAGAGCAGTCATCTGGCCGACGTCGCAGCCTTCCTTGGCAACCATGGCCGGACGGTGCTGGTCACCCGGGAACCGGGAGGGACGCCGCTTGGTGAGAAACTTCGGGAACTGCTGCTGCACCAGGCGATGCACTTCGAGACGGAAGCGCTGCTGATGTTTGCGGCTCGCCGCGAGCATCTCGAACGGGTCATCGAACCGGCCCTAGAACGCGGCGACTGGGTAGTCTGCGACCGTTTCAGCGATGCCACTTACGCCTACCAGAGCGGTGGTCGTGGCCTCGACAGGCTGAAATTCGTGCAGCTCGAACAGTGGGTGCATCCCCATCTGCAGCCGGATTTGACTCTGCTTTTCGATTTGCCGTCGGTCATCGCTGGTCGGCGCATCGCGGTCCAGGCACGTGACCTCGACCGTTTTGAACAGGAGCGGGCCGATTTTCATGAACGCGTGCGCCATGCCTATCTGGAACGTGCGGCCGCCGCACCACAGCGCATGCAGGTCATCGACGCTGCCCAGGCTCCGGAAGTCATCCGTAAACTGATTCAAGAAACGATTGCAAGACACTGTTTATGAATATCATCGAATTGCATTCTGCGGTCTGGCAAGAACTTCGCGCGCGGCGAGCGCAATTGCCGCACGCGCTGCTGATGGCCGGTCAGCGGGGAATTGGCAAGTTCGAGCTGGCTCGCGCTTTTACTGAATCACTGCTCTGCGAAGACCTCGCTGCTTCCGGCGAGGCCTGTGGCAAATGCCTGGCCTGCGGCTGGCTGGCGCAAGGCAATCACCCCGATCTGCGCCTGTTGCAGCCCGGCGCGCTCGTTGCCGACGTGGCGGCTGAAGCCGGGGAGGGCGAAGAGACGGGCAAGAAGAAGCCCAGCCAGCAGATCACGATCGATCAAGTGCGGGCGCTCGATGACTTCCTGCATGTCGGTACACACCGTCATGGCGTGCGCGTGGTGTTGCTCAACCCGGCCGAGGCCATGAATCGCTCGACTGCCAATGCGCTTCTCAAATCACTGGAAGAACCGATCGCTGCGACCCTGTTTCTCCTGGTTTCCAGCGAACCCCACCGCTTGCTGCCGACGATCCGTAGCCGCTGTCAGATGATGCCCGTGCGTAGCCCGGCGAATGGGGTTGCCAGGCAGTGGTTGCGTGATGCCGGGGTCAGCGATGCTGGAAGCTGGCTGGCGCTGGCTGGCGGTTCGCCGCTGCTGGCGCTTGCCCTGAGCGGCAGTGGCGAACGCGTGTTGCTCGATTCGCTGCTCGCGCAGCTCTCGCGTGGCCGGGAACTCGACCCTCTGGTCGCCGCCGCCAGCCTCGACAAGCTGGTCAAGGCCGAAAAGCGCCCGGCACCTTTGAAACGCGTTGTCGACTGGGCGCAGAGGTGGCTGTTCGACCTCAGCCTGACGAGCGAGGGTCTGCCGCCCCGCTATTTTCTGGGGCAGACGCCGCTGCTGCAAGGTCTGGCGCAAACCACCGAACTTCGCAAGCTCTTGGCATTGCACCGAAAGGCGATACAATACAAAGCTCAATGCGAGCAACCCCTGAACAGCCGCCTGTTTCTCGAAGAATTTTTCCTGAGCTACGCGCGGCTGTTCCGAACCCCTTGAGAAGGATATGGCAGAAGCAAATCCCGGCAAGCCTGTAGCCCCTGCTGCACCGCGCCCGAGCGTCTTGTCGCTGAACATCAACTCGAAGTCGGCGTTGTACGCGGCGTACATGCCGCTTCTGCGCAACGGCGGAATCTTCATTCCGACCAACCGCAACTATGGCATGGGCGATGAGGTGTTCATGCTGTTGTCGCTGATGGAGGACCCGGCCAAATTGCCGATCGCCGGTACAGTCGTCTGGATCACTCCGGTCGGCGCGCATAACAACAAGGTCCAGGGAATTGGAGTGCATTTCAAGAACGACGAAAGTGGCATCGAGGCGCGCAGACGCATCGAAGGACTGCTCGGCGGCGTGATGCAGTCCGGTCGCCCGACCCATACCGTCTGATGGGGATGCTGGTCGATTCCCACTGTCACCTCGATTTCCCGAAGTTGTCTGGTCATATCGAGCAGGTGCTTGAATCGATGCACGAGAATGGGGTGGGTTGTGCCGTGTGCATCGGCGTCACGCTCGAAGACCTGCCACGGGTGCTGATGCTGGCCGAGGCCTGGCCAACGATTCTGGCGTCGGTCGGCGTTCATCCCGAGAGCACCGGGGTTCGCGAGCCGACGCCTGACGAACTCGTCGAACTGGCTCGCCATCCGCGAATCATTGCCATCGGTGAGACCGGGCTGGATTACTACTGGCACAAGGATGCTCCGGAGTGGCAGCGAGAGCGTTTCCGTACGCACATTCGCGCTGCCCGTGCTGCTGGCAAACCGCTGGTGATCCATACGCGGGAGGCGGCGGCCGATACTCTGCGAGTAATGCGGGAAGAGGAGGCCGGCGAAGCTGGCGGGGTGATGCATTGCTTCACTGAGACCTGGCCGGTCGCCGAAGCGGCGCTTGATCAGGGTTTTTACATTTCCCTGTCCGGCATCGTTACCTTCAAGAATGCGCTGACGGTGCGGGAGGTGGCAGGGCGTGTGCCACTCGACCGCCTGTTGGTTGAAACCGATTCACCCTATCTCGCACCGGTCCCGTATCGGGGAAAGACCAACCAGCCTGCTTACGTGAAACATGTTGCCGAAGAGATCGCAAGACTGCGTGGCCTGAGCTACCAGGACCTGGTAGACGCCACCACCCGCAATTTCTTCCGACTGTTTCCTGATGCCCGCACGAAAGTTCCTCAATGAAAATGATCGCTTTGCTGTTTGCCTTGCTGCTCCCCTCCTTGGCCGCGGCCGGAGTGTACGAAGACATGGAGGAGGCGCTGATCTCCGGTGACACGCCTTGGGCGATCCAGTTGATCAACCGCGGCATGGATGTCAATTCAGTCGATGCCTTGGGCAACACGCTGCTGATGCAGACTGTCCAGCGCAGCAACATGGATTTCTTCGATTACCTGCTCAAGCGCCGCGCCCGCATCAATAGCCGCAACCGCAACGGCGAGACCGCGCTGAGCCTGGCCGCCTATAAGGGCAAGCTGCCGTTCGTCAAACGGCTGGTTGAAGCGGGCGCAGACGTCAACCTGTACGGCTGGCCTCCACTGATCTACGCGTCGTTCAACGGCCATGCGGCGGTGGTTGACTACCTGCTCAAGAAGGGTGCCGAGGTCAATGCAACGACGGCCAATGGTTCGACGGCGCTGCTGTTTGCCGCACGCTTTGGACATCTCGAGGTCGTCGAACTCCTGTTGCAGAACAACGCCGATCCGAACATTGCCAACGAACGGGGTGCGACGGCCATCGACTGGGCGCTGAAGACCGAGAATACCGACATCGCCGACCTCTTGCGCAAGGCCGGTGGACATCCCGGCAATCCGGAGGCTATCGAGCGCTCAAGGTGAGAATCCGGGGCAGGGACGCACGCGCAGCTTGCCGGCTTGCAGGACCTTGTCGATGAGCCGGTAGATATCGGGGTCGAAGCGGCTCGCAGTTGGGCCATCACCCAGGCACGCCTGCACGGCTTCTTCGCTGTGCAGCGTGCCCAGCAAGCGCCAGCGATCGATCAGATGCAGGTCTTCGCGCATGCCGAATTCATCACGCTCGATCAGGACCACTGCTCCCTGGTAAGGCCAGGTCCTGATTCTGAACTTTGCCAGCGCGGTCAGCAGCCGGGCGCTGTGCAACCCGACGCCTTCCTTGCCGATGCAGACGCCGCGGCAGTTCTTCTGCCGGTAGGAGGTGCAGGCTTCCCCTGGTCCCGTTTCTTCAAGCCCGAGCTGCCGGTGGCACAGACGGTGTGCGTCGGCGAGCGTGCGCAAGCTGCGCAGCGCTTCGCGACGAGTCGGGTACAGGCCGAACAGATCATCGGCAAGTGCAAAATCGATGTCTTCGGCAAAAACGAGTTGCGGCCGGAAGTCGCCCTGGGCCTGTTGCCGTAGTTGCCACGAACAGAGTCCATTGGCTACCGTGTGTCGCTGCACAGCGTGATCCCCGACCGTCGGGCTGGCCTCTGGTATCGAGTGGGAAAGCTCGAGTTGGCGCAGGCGTGCGCCGAATTCTCCAGCTGCAGCACGCCACCCGATCTGCCAGGTGTCGCGGATCAGGGCCGTGTCGCGCTTGTCCGGCGTGAAATGTGCCAGGACCTGCTGGCGGAGATTGCTGCTGCGCCGGCTCAGCAGCAGGCGACCGTCTCTGCCGTAAAACGCATAAGCACCTGCCGCTTCGGGCAGGTCGTCGATCAGTGCAGGGTCGATCTGCGGCGGCAATTCGGGGCGACCGACAATCGCCGCGACCGCGCTTTCGATGGTTGCGGCGGGAAGTTGCCGATGCCAGCACCGCCACAAGTCCCAAAGTGCACGCGCGTCGGCTAGCGCACGGTGACGAGTACCCGCAATGCGGAGGCCATGGCGCATCATCAGGGTATCGAGGCTGTGGCGGTGATGCTCTGGAAACAGCTTGCGTGAAAGCTTGACCGTACACAGGCTGGATGCCCGAAAATCCACGCCGAGCCGTGCGAACTCGCTTTTCAGGAAGCCGTAGTCGAAGCGCGCATTGTGCGCGATCAACAAGCGCCCGCGCAGCCGGTCGAGCAGCGCCGGCGCGAGTTGCCGAAACGTGGGGGCAGAGCGGAGCATGGCGTCATCGATGCCGGTGAGCCCGGTGATGAAAGAGGACAGAGGTGTTTCGGGATTGACCAGGACGCTCCATTCATGTGCGCCATTCGCGTCGACTTCGATCAGGCCGACTTCAATGATCCGGTCGTTCGCAAAATTGGCGCCGCTGGTTTCCAGGTCGACAAAAATCAACGGTTCGGGTGCAAGAATGGCGTTCACTGGCTGTTGTGCCGGGGTGTCCGCAAGCACCCTACAGCCAATGTACGGGGGGCTGCTGCAGAGGAAACTGCGAGCGCGGGTAGATCAGCGTTCCGCCGCTTGTGCCACGCTGGCAATCGCATCGGCGAACACTTCGGTGAGGGCCAGCGGGAGGTCATGCGCGAGTCCCTCGATCACCCGCATCTGCGCGCCTGGGATGTGCGCTGCCACGTCGTAGCCACAAGCAACCGGAATCAGCGGATCCTCGGCGCCGTGCAAGACCAGTGTGGGCGCCTTGATCGTTGCCAGCAACGCACGCCGGTCACCACTGACCAGAAAGGCCGCCAATTGCCGTGCCACTCCAGGCGGGTGGAAGCCGCGCGCATGCTCTTCGGTGAGCACTTCCCGCAAACGTTCCGGACAACTTGGGAAATCGGGGCTGGCGACGGCTAGCTGGCGTTGGAGGGCGTCTTCGATCAGCACTTCCTTGTCACGCGTCGGCGGCAGGGGTGCCATCAGCGCCTGTGCAGCCTCGCGCGTCGGTGGCGGTAGGTCGGGGTGGCTGCTGGTGGACATGATGCTAGTCAGTGACAGTGTGCGCTGCGGATAGCGTGCCGCGACAATCTGCGCGATTGCGCCGCCCATCGACGCCCCCACGATATGCGCCTTTTCGATCCCTAGTGCATCGAGCAGACCGACACTGTCCGCTGCCATATCCTCAAGCGTGTAGGGGGCGACCAACGGTGTGCCGGTGCGCAGTGCCCGGCCCACTTCCGGAATGCCGGCTGCGTCGAGCTTGCTGGACAGCCCACAATCGCGGTTGTCGAAACGGAGCACGCGATAGTTGCGGGCGACGAGTGCCTCACAGAGTTCGATGTTCCAGCGCCCCAATTGCGCGCCCAGCCCCATGATCAGCAGGATCACCGGCGCCGACTCGGCGCCGAAGGATTCATATTCGATCTGAAGATTGTTGGCGGTGATCTGTGGCATCGGAAATCAGCCGAAACGGCGCTTTACCAGTTCACGTCGCTCCTGGGCTTCGAGGCAGAGGGCCGCCGTTGGCCGCGCCAGCAGCCGGGGAATGCCGATCGGCTCGCCGGTTTCCTCGCACCAGCCATAGTTGCCTTCATCAATGCGTTTCAGGGCTTCGCGAATTTTCTGGAGCAGTTTTCTCTCGCGATCGCGAACGCGCAGCTCGAGAGTGTGCTCTTCCTCGGCACTGGCACGATCGTTCCAGTCGGAACTGGTGGCGCTCTCCTGGAGGTGGCCGGTCGTCGTCTTCACTGCCGAAAGCAGGGCCTGTTCTTCTTCGAGCAGTCGTCGGCGAAAAAATGCCAGTTGCCCGGAAGACATGTATTGTTCCGGCGGGGCGGACAACAGCGTCGCCTCGGTTTCTGCGTCAACTCGTCCGGCAAGCTTGTCCATGTTCATCCCTCCTCCAGTTTCTGTTTGACCACCGATCAGGGAAAGCGCTTGAGGAGGCTGGTTTGACCCCGGCTCACCCCTGCGGATGGCGTGGCAGTCGCCCGCCTGGTTGCTGGCTTCAGCGATCCATGTTAGCGCATCGCGCGCCGGCAGCATAGCCTGGAACCAATGGTCGCCCAGCCCGGCAGCGGCGAAGTTCCGATTCCTGAACATGTAGCGGGGTTATGTCCAGGGGCAGTCAGGCCAGCGATGAAATTTTTCGCTTCTCCGGTGCGCACGCGATCCGCCGGCCGTCAACGAAAAAGCCGCCTGTGGGCGGCCTGTTCATGGCTTCCTGCGATTGAATACATTTCCCAAAGGCATCCGCTAAATGCCAGAGTGGCACTAACGATGCGATTGGTAGGCGCGATTGGACTCGAACCAACGACCCCCACCATGTCAAGGTGGTGCTCTAACCAGCTGAGCTACGCGCCTTCTTCGGAATCAACATTGCTGACGACTCCAAGGAAGTGCGCATTATACGGGGCTGGAACTTCAAGTCAAGCCACTGCGCACTGCTCATTCACCAATCACATCGGTATTGGCGGGCGGGACGAAGCGGAACAGCGAGGGAGCCAGGGGCGGGTTGCGCTCAAGGTGGGCAAAGCGCAGCAAGGTGGTCTGGCCGAGGCTGTCGAACAACTCCATTGCCATGAGATCCTTATTGGCAAAACCGAGACGGACCTTCTCGAAGCCGCTGTCCTGCACTTTGGGGATCGCTTCGAGCCATTCCAGCCCATCGTGATCACCCGCTTCGCGCAGGGTGAAGTTTCTTTCGATCGCACTGTCCCCACCGGCGAGCAGCGCCGCCGGCGTCCCGCCGATTGCCGTGCCGGTGTTCCTGACCGTCACCTGGCGCAGCTCCGGATCATGGATCCAGACTTTTTCACCATCACCCACCAGCAACTGGCTGTAGGGCTTCTTGATCTGCCAGCGAAACTTGTCTGGGCGCGAAAACATCATGACGCCGCTCGACGTTTGCGCCTGGCGTCCGTTCTTGGCGACCACCGTCTGCGCGAAATCGGCGCGTACCGTCCGTGTTGATTCGAGGAACTGGTGCAGCTTGTCGATCGCTCCGGCGTCGGCTGCCTGGGCAGCCAGCAGGCAGGCGGCGGCGAGGAGAGTGCGGCGAATCATGTCAGTCATTCATCTTCCCTGCGGGCCAGGACTTCGCGACCGCCGCGGGCATCCATGGCAGAAACCAGCCCGGCTTTTTCCATGGCCTCGATCAATCGCGCCGAGCGGTTATAGCCGATGCGCAAGTGGCGTTGTACCAGCGAAATCGACGCGCGGCGATTCTTCAGCACCACTTCGACCGCCTGGTCATAGACCGGGTCGGCTTCGCCATCGCTATCCTGGTTTTCGCCACCGCTGGCGTCGTCGCCTTCGTTGTCTGCACCGGCCCCGGCGAGAACGCCTTCGACGTAATCCGGGACCCCGGTTTTTTTCAGGTAGTCGACCACCCGATGCACTTCTTCGTCAGCGACAAAAGCGCCATGGACGCGTGTTGGATAGCCGGTCCCAGGTGCCAGGTAGAGCATGTCGCCCTGGCCGAGCAGGGCTTCGGCCCCCATCTGATCGAGGATGGTGCGTGAATCGATCTTGGATGACACCTGGAAGGAGATGCGGGTAGGTATGTTGGCCTTGATCAGGCCGGTGATGACATCGACCGATGGCCGCTGCGTCGCCAGAATCAGATGGATTCCCGAGGCGCGCGCTTTCTGCGCGAGACGGGCGATCAGCTGCTCGACGGTCTTGCCGGAAAGCATCATCAGGTCAGCGAGTTCGTCGATGACCACCACGATGAACGGCAGACAGGACAGCGGTTCGGGGTGGTCCGGGGTCAGCGATACCGGGTTG
The DNA here is from genome assembly GCF_000584975.1 of Candidatus Accumulibacter cognatus. Classification (NCBI taxonomy): domain Bacteria; kingdom Pseudomonadati; phylum Pseudomonadota; class Betaproteobacteria; genus Candidatus Accumulibacter; species Candidatus Accumulibacter cognatus. The sequence continues at coordinate 17,357 of NZ_JDST02000051.1, forward strand.
GCGATTTTCTCGCCGTTCTTCGCGGCATCACGGATGCGTTGATTGAGGCCGGCCAGATTGCGTACGCCCATCGCCGACATCAGCTTGTAACGCTTGTCCATTTCGCCAACGCACCAGTTGAGGGCGTTGGCGGCATGTTTCATGTCCACCACCACCGGTGCGAGCAGGTGCGGGATGCCCTCGTAGATGGACAGTTCGAGCATTTTCGGGTCGACCAGGATCAACCGTACCTGGTCTGGTCCAGCCTTGTACAGCAGCGAAAGGATCATCGCATTGATGCCGACGGATTTGCCCGATCCCGTCGTTCCAGCCACCAGCAGATGCGGCATCCTGGCCAGGTCGACGACCAGCGGTTGGCCGCTGATATCCTTGCCCAGCGTCATCGTCAGCGGCGAGTCCATGTCGTGATATTCCTTGCTGGAAATGATTTCCAGCAGGCGGACCACCTGCCGCTTGGGATTCGGGAGTTCAAGTGCCATCGACGACTTGCCCGGTACCGTCTCGACGACGCGCACCGACACCAGCGACAGCGAACGTGCCAGATCCTTGGCCAGATTGAGGATCTGGGCGCCCTTCACGCCGACTGCCGGCTCGATTTCGTAGCGCGTGATCACCGGTCCGGGATAGGCGGCGGTGACCGCCACCTGCACGCCAAAATCGGCGAGTTTTCGCTCGATCAGACGAGAGGTGGATTCAAGCGTCTCGGGACTGACGCGACTGCTCTGCGAGGGCGCTGGTTCAAGCAGATGCATGGGTGGCAACGGGGACGCGGCGACGGCTTCCGGGAGCGGCAGTGGCCGTCCACGGTCGGTTCGCTTCTCCCCCTTCGACGGCAGCGGCGCGAGGGTTTCGGGAGCTTCGGTCAGGGGAGGGACATCATCGAGGGACTTCAAGGTTCCTGGTCGTGGCGAGGCAGGCAAGTCGTGCTCGTGGTGCAAGACCGGCTCGTCGTCGATGGGCTTGCCGGTTGTGGGCGGTAGCGGCGCAGGCAAGTCGCGCTCGTCGTTCAGGGTCGGCTCCTCCTGGCTGCGTTTGCCGGCCTTGACCGGTAGCGGGCGGGAACTGGCCAGCGCGGGGCTTTCGGACAGCGTGGGTTCCTGCGCTTCGCCGCGTTTTTTCTCGCCCTCGATGACGGCCTCACGCTCGCGTGCGACTTCGCGTCCGATGCGCCGGTCCTTCCGGCGTTCGAGCCACTGGTAGATGCCGACGACGATCGCTTCCAGGAGTGCACCGGCACGTTCGGCAGTGGTAATCCACGACATCCCGGAGAAGATGCTCCAGCCAAGCATCAGCAGAGCGAACAGGGTCAGCGTTGCACCGGTATAACCCAGATAACGCACGACCACGGCGCCGAGTTCGATGCCGATGACACCGCCGGGGCCAACCGGCAGCGTTGCTTTGAGCGTATAGAACCGCAGGTTCTCGAGTCCGCTGCTGGCGATGATCAGGACCAGAAAGCCGGCCAGGCAGATGTACAGCGGACGTCGATCGGTCGGGTGCTGGCCTTCGAGACGTCGATACCCCCGCCAGACAAAGACCAGCAGCAGAACGATCCACCACCACGCCGAACAACCAAAGACAAAAAGCATCAAATCGGCCAGCCAGGCGCCGCTACGGCCAGCCGGGTTGTGCAGCGTGACCGCGTGTACGGCGTGCGACCAGCCAGGATCGGATGGATGGTAGCCCCACAATGAAAGCGCCAGGAAGGTGGCGACAACGATCAGGATCAGCCAGCGCGACTCCTGCAGGAGTGCGGCGATTTTTTCCGGGAGCGGAGTCGGTGCCCTGGAGGGAAAGGGCATTCTGCCGGCAAGTTTGTTCAGCAAAGCCATCAGCGGGTTCTGGTGTAGGGAGTTACAGGAGGAGTGACAGGAGTTACGGTTGGGAAGCGGGACTTGCCGGGGAAGACAGGCGTTTTTCGAGAATGACGGTCCGACCTTCTTCAACCCGGAAGTAACCGCGGTTTTCGAGATCCTTCATGACTCGACTGACCATCTCGCGTGAGGCGCCGATCATCTTGGCAATGTCCTGCTTGGTCAGCCGTCGCCGGATCACGCGCTGACCGCGCTCCTCTTCGGAAAAATCGATCAGCAACTTGGCGACGCGGCCGTAGACGTCGAGCAGTGCCAGACTCTCGATGTTGCGGTCGGCCTCGCGCAAACGCTGCACGAGGCTTTTCATGATATTGAGGCAAAGGTCAAAGTTTTCGGCCAGGCAGCGCTTGAAGTCGTTCTTGGTAATGACCAGCAATTCGCAGGTCTCGGTGGCCATGACATCGGCCGAACGCGGGCTGCCGTCGATCAGCCCCATTTCTCCGAAGAACTCGCCGGGGCCAAGCAGGGTCAGAATCACTTCTCGTCCTTCTTCGTCGCTGTTGAGCACCTTGGCGCCGCCGCTGATCAGCACATAGAGCGAATCGGTACTGTCGCCGGCGCGGACGATGGTGGTCTGGCGTGGTACCCGACGATGGAAGGCAACCTTGGCGATCTGTTCGAGTTGTGCATCGGGAACGCCGGCAAATATCGGAATGCTGTGCAGCAAAGTCAGGCTGGGTCCTCTCCTGGGTTGCTCAACGGCAGTGTTCATGGGCCATTCTCTCATCAAGTGAAGTGATTTCTATCAAGGGCTTGCGCCGCGATTATAAGGCACTTCAAAGATTTTCGAAGAATTGCCGCACTGAACTTGGCCGCGAATGGGTCAGCGTTGCCGGTTATAATTTTTCCGTGACCCACGACCAGAGCCCATCGAAATGACCCAAGCCAACCGCCATTGCCGCCTGCTGATCCTCGGAGCCGGACCCGCCGGCTATACCGCCGCCATCTATGCGGCACGCGCCAACCTCAAACCAGTGCTGATCACCGGCATGGCCCAGGGTGGGCAGTTGATGACCACGACCGACGTGGACAACTGGCCGGCCGACGCACAGGGCGTGCAGGGGCCAGAGCTGATGCGGCGTTTCGAAGAGCATGCTCGCCGCTTCGAAACCGAGATCCTCTTCGACCATATCCATACCGCCCGGCTGACAGAAAAGCCGTTTGTGCTCATCGGCGATGCGGGTACCTACACCTGCGATGCCCTGATCATCGCCACCGGTGCTTCGGCCCAGTATCTGGGACTGCCCTCCGAAGAAACCTTTGCCGGCCGCGGCGTCTCCGCCTGCGCCACCTGCGATGGCTTCTTCTATCGTGACCAACCGGTCGCCGTCATCGGCGGGGGCAATACCGCGGTCGAAGAGGCCTTGTACCTGGCCAACATCGCCAGTCACGTCACCCTCGTGCATCGCCGCGACAAGCTGCGCGGTGAAAAAATACTGCACGACAAGCTGTTTGCCAAGGAAAAGGCCGGCAAGGTCACGATCCGCTGGAACTGCACGCTGGACGAAGTGCTCGGGGACCCGTCCGGCGTGACCGGCATGCGCATCCGCGACAAGCTGACCGGCCATACCGAAGACCTGCCGCTGGCGGGGGTCTTCATCGCCATCGGCCACAAACCGAACACCGACTTGTTTGTCGGCCAACTGGCCATGCAGGGCGGCTACCTGCTGACCCAGTGCGGGCAAAACGGCAATGCCACGGCAACGTCGGTCGCCGGCGTCTTCGCTGCCGGCGATGTGCAGGATTACATCTACCGACAGGCCTGTACTTCGGCAGGCAGCGGCTGCATGGCGGCACTCGACGCCGAACGTTACCTTGACAGTCTTGGACTGGCCGGCTGAGGCATTGCCGGCGTGAGGAGCGAACTCTGCGATGACGCTGCGATCGCAACCCAGTCCGGAGGACCTGGCCGCTTTTCGCGCCGCTGTCGACGGCGCGACGCCCTTGCGCAAGCCCGATCGGGTCACTCTGGAAGCGCCGAAGCCGAGTCCGCGACCACGGCAGCGAGAACTCGACGAAGCAGCGGTTCTGGTACAACTTCTGCAGGCCCCCCTGGCGATCGACGACTGGCTCGACCTTGGCGGCGCCGATTCGTTCCTGCGTAGCGGGCTGCCGCGCACCCTGTTGCGTGACCTGCGCCGCGGTCGTTGGAGCATCCAGGATCATCTCGATCTGCATGGCATGAATCGCCACGAGGCGCACGCGCAGGTTTCGCTGTTCGTTACTGAAGCACTGGCTGCCGGCAAGCGCTGTCTGCGCATTGTGCACGGCCGCGGCCACGGCTCGCCGGGGCGGGAAGGGGTTCTGCGCCACCTGGTCAAGGCCTGGCTAAGTCGCTACAAGGATGTGCTGGCCTTCTGCCACGCTCCCCCCAGCGACGGGGGTGATGGCGCCTTGTGGGTTTTGCTGAAGGGGGGCGGCAGATCCCGCTAACGGTCATGGCTTTCAAGGCCGATGACCCGACCCTGCGGCTCAATATGGTGGCAGCAGGCGGCGCAGCCCGTGCATCAGTACCAGCGCAAAAAAGAAGACATTGCGCAGCAGCAGGCCGGGAAGGTTCAGCGCGAGCGGTTGGGCCAGGGCCTGCGGTGTGCGAGTCCGGGCGAGTCGTTCGCCGAGCAGGGTCAGCCACTGGACCGTACGCGGCCATTCGACGAGGCCATCGAGCAAAGACGCGGGGAACCTGTCGGGGCCAACGCGGGCGCCGACCAGAGCGCCGACGATGGCGGCCACGCTGTCGGTGTCGCCACCGCAGACGATCGCGGCCGTGAGCGCTGCCTGCAGCTCCTCGGGATGCGACAGCCAGGCATGCAGCGCCACCGGCACGCTGTGCAGCATATATCCGCTGACACCCTGGCCACAGCCGATGCAGGCGGCGAAGGCCGGCGTCGACTCGCCCTGATGCACGCTTTGCGCCGCGAGGCGGATCAGCGCGGCGAGTTCACGCCCCTCGGGGGCAAGAGCCGTCGCCAGTTCCTCCCCCACCCGCAGCGCGGCGGGAGGATCGGCTCTGGTCGCGCGCTGAGCAGCCAGAGCCACCGCCAGGGCGCCCTGTTCGGCAAGCGGGTCGGTGTGCGTGATGCGGGTCGAGGCACGGATCAGTCGGCGCAGGTACGGCGAATCTTCGCCCGCGAAGATGCCGATGATCGGTGCGCGCATGGCCGGCCCGTTGCCTGCGGAATACACGCCAGAGGTCTCGGCCGACCAGCCGAGCCAGAGTTTGAGGATGGCGCGGCCGGTCGCCAGCCCGACGCCGGCCGGCAGCCCCAGCAGCCAGAAGCGCAGCCGCCGGGCGAGATTGCCGGCGAAGACCCGCGCGGCGTGGTCACGAGGGACGGCACTGGCGGCAAGAAGAGCCTGCACCGTCATGCAGGCGTGCTCGGTATCGTCGGAACACAGGCCGCGACCGAAGAGCAGGTGGTAGCGCGTGCTGTCCGGATAGACGCGGGCCAGCCGCCGCTTCGAGAGTCCTTCGCCGGCCAGTCCCAGCGCATCGCCGACGGCGGTGCCGAGCAGGCAGCCGACGGCGGCATGGCGGAGCGCGGTATCGGGCGGCAACACGAAAGGATGGGAAGGGCTCGCCATTCCGGTCTCGGATGGTCTGGCTGCGGGAGCAGGGCTTGCGTGACAGGCCATCACGGAGGAGGGCATCCGATGGGGGGACGGCTGGATGCGTTTCATGGGGGTTCTATCTTCCGGTTACGGGGCTTGAAAAGGTTCTTGCGAAACGTGGTGGTGTGGTGTGCCACATGTCGCCATACAGGGAATGCGGCGTCAGCAGGTGGTCGGCCTGTCCGAGCCCGTTCGCACGGTAGCTGTTCCAGCGACCATGGGCAGGATTATCGACCATCCTGGCGCGTACCGGATTGAGTTCGAGGTAACGCTGACAGCGCAGCAGATCAATCCCGGCCTGAATCAGCGACGACTTCACGCCACAGGATGAAAGTCGTGGAAACGACAAGCTTGTCGAATCAACCCGCGGACGAGGGTGCAACTATAGTGGCGGCTCGCCAGCCTCTTACGGAGCCACAACGTGCCCAGCCAAATATTCGAAACCGGTGTCGATCAGCGCGGCACGACAGGCCGCCAGCGACCCGCCCGCCGCCGCGAAAACCCTCGGAATCGCGCCGCCCAGGGCGCCTATGTTGCCGCCGCCGGCGTGGCGCGCGGACGGGTACGGCGGACGGTGAAGCATGGCGTTCGTGCCGGCAGTACCGGAGCCGGTGCGAAAACAGGAGCGGTGCCAGGGGCCCTCGGCGGGCCGATCGGCATCGCCGTCGGCGGGCTGGCCGGTGGCCTGGTCGGTTCGCTGGCGCCCGACGGCTTCTCGAAGCGGTGGAATTGACAAAGACCTGCCGATGAGCACGCTGCCAACGCCATCGTCCACCGATCAGGATTCGCCGCCGCCGTTCTGGACGCTGGCCCGTCTGGCCGAGGCGCTGGAACATGTCTCGGCCAGACAGGGTGGCGCGGGCGCCGACGAACAGACGCTGGCGGAATTTGCCGCCGATGCTGAAGCACAACTCGGTTTGCTGGCGCTGCAACTCACCCAGGGCAGCTATCGTCCCGCGCCCGCCAGGCTCATTCCGGTGGCAAAGCCGGGCGGCGGCGTGCGCGAACTGCTGCTGCCCGCGGTACGTGACCGGATCGTTCAGTCCGCACTCGCCAGGTATCTGGCCGATCTCCTGGAGCCCGACTTCGGCGAAGCGAGCCATGCCTATCGTCCCGGCCATTCGGTCGCAACCGCCCTGCACCGTCTGCAGGCGCTGCGCGATGGCGGTCTCGTCTTTGTCGCGGTGTGCGACATTCACCACTTTTTCGACAGCGTGGACCATCGGCGCCTGTTCTCCCTGCTCGACGATCTGCCGCTCGAACGGCGCCTGCGCGAACAGATGAAAACCTGCGTGCGCATCGAAGTGGCCGACGTGCAGGGACAAGGCGCCTGGAGCCTGGCGCGCGGCCTGGCGCAGGGGTCGCCGCTTTCCCCGGTGCTGGCGAATCTCTTTCTGATGGCCTTCGACGCGGCCTGCGCGCGCGCCGGACTGGCGCTGGTGCGCTACGCCGACGATTGCGTGCTCGCCTGTGCCAGCGAAACAGAGGCGCAAAGCGCTCTGGCTTTCGCCGCCGACGCGCTGGAAAACATCGGCCTGGCGCTGAACACGCGGAAATCCCGGCTCGCTTCCTTTGCCGAGGGCTTCGAATTCCTCGGCGCTTTCTGCGGCGCCGAAGGGATGCTCGGCGGGCGGCCGGGCGAGGCGGCATGCCTGCCGCCGACCACTGGCCCTGTCCACGAAGCGGCGGCCGCCGATGACGAACGTCCACCCAGCCACGGCCACCGGCCCCGTTTGCGCACCCTGTATCTGCTGGAAAACGGAGCCGTCCTGAACAAGGAGGGCGAACGCTTCATCGTTGCGCGCCACGGCGAAGTGTTGCTGCAGGTACCGATGATGCGCATCGACCAGATCATGGTGTTCGGCAACGTGCAGATCACCACGCCGGCCCTGCACGAATGCCTGGAGCGTGGCATTCCGGTCATGCTCCTTTCCGGGCGCGGCCGGTTCTTCGGGGTGATCGACCCGCTCGACGCGCGCAGCGTGCCCCTGCAGCGCGCCCAGTTTGCGCTGGAGAGCGACGAGCCCGCCCGGCTGGCGCTGGCCCGTCCGCTGATCGCCGGCAAGATCCTCAACTGCCGCACTTTCCTCGGCCGTCTGGCGCGGGCGCGGCAGACGAACATGGATGCGCCTCTTGCGGCGCTGAAATCGGCGGCGCAGGCCGCTGGGCAGGCCGCAGACCTGGAGATCCTGCGCGGCATCGAAGGCGCCGCGGCGCGCACCTATTTCGCCGCCTGGCAGACGGTGCTGCCGGCCAAGTGGCAGTTCACGGGGCGCAACCGCCAGCCGCCTACCGACCCGGTGAACGCGCTCCTCTCCTATGGCTACACGATCGTCTTCTACAACGTCCTCGCCCTGGTGCGGGCGCGGGGCCTCAACACGCACGTCGGCGTGCTGCACGATGTCCGGCCCGGCCATCCGGCGCTTGCCTCCGATCTGATGGAGGAATTCCGCGCCCCGGTGGTCGATGCGGTGGTGATGCATCTGGTGTTCGACGGCAAGCTGCAACCCGGCGACTTCTCCTGGCCCGAAACACCGGGTCAGCCATGCCTGATGGCCGATGGTTCGCGCAAGCATTTCATCCATCTGCTGGAGCAGAAGCTCAATACCACCGTCAGCCACGCCGGACAGCGGCTCGATTACCGCCGCTGGATGGACATGCAGGTGCTGCAGTACGCCGCCGCGTTACGCACGCCGGGCCTGCCGTACGTACCTTTCGCCATCCGCTGAAGCCCCATGGAACAGACCTGGCTCGTGACCTACGACGTGAGCGACGACGGCTGTCGCCGGCGGGTCGAGCGCATCCTGCTCGGACACGGCGAAAGGGAACAGTACAGCGTCTTCCGCTGCCGTCTCTCGTCCCGCGAAGTGCGCGACCTGCGCGCCCGCCTGGCCGGTCATCTGAAAGGCAGCGACAGCATCCGCTATTATCCGCTCTGCGCCGCCTGCCTGCCGCGCCAGCCGCAGCGCACGCTGGTGGACTCGGCGGAAGCCGGCATTGCCTGGTACTTTGCGGTGTGAACACGCTGTTCGTTTTCATTTCCTACGACATCGCCGACCCCGGCCGCCTGCGGCGGGTCGCCACGCTGTGCGAAGGCTACGGCGAGCGGGTGCAGAAGAGCGTCTTCGAGTGCCACCTCAATCCCGCCCAGTTGCAGGAATTGCGTGATCGCCTGGCGCGGATCGTCCGTCCTGACGAGGACAAGCTGTTCATCGCCACCCTGTGCCGCGCCGACGCCGCGCGCATTCTGGTGGACGGGCACGGCCATATCGCCCGGGACTGGGATTACTGGCTGGCCTGAGAACTTCGGGGCATATGGCGCTGGTGCACATTTTGCCGGACATGGCTTTTTGGACAATGGCTTGCGAAAATACTTCGGCATACGGGCGCCGCGTGTTGATTTTCAAGGGAAAAGAGGATTTTCGTGCGCCTGGACGGGAGCGCGGGAGCGTTGTTTCGCCCGCGCCCCGAAAAGAGCCGTTAAATTCCTTGACGATCATCGGGTTGTGGAAGTAGAGTGAAAACTAAGCCCTGCCGATAAAGGGATTGAGACCTGTCCAACAAATGCTTCTTTGGTACCGTTTTGAGGTGAAAACTAAGCCCTGCCGATAAAGGGATTGAGACTCGACCACAGGGTCGACTAGGTCGCTATTGTACAGTGAAAACTAAGCCCTGCCGATAAAGGGATTGAGACCATTCATCACGGGCATTTTCTTCGCTCTCTGCTTGTGAAAACTAAGCCCTGCCGATAAAGGGATTGAGACGTGACCTCGAAGTTTGAAACGCACAATTCAGACTCTGTGAAAACTAAGCCCTGCCGATAAAGGGATTGAGACCATCGAGTATAGCGGTTTGAACACTGTACCTCCAAGTGAAAACTAAGCCCTGCCGATAAAGGGATTGAGACTTTGGTGGGAGTCTTCGGAACCTTGTTCCATAGTTTCTGTGAAAACTAAGCCCTGCCGATAAAGGGATTGAGACTGGCTCACCGCACAATCCACACTTGCTCATCGTATTGTGAAAACTAAGCCCTGCCGATAAAGGGATTGAGACTTTTTGTTAACGGACAAAAAAAGGAATTTGTGGTGTGAAAACTAAGCCCTGCCGATAAAGGGATTGAGACTAAATCTCCTTTAAGGTAATCCCAAGTGCCTTCTCCGGTGAAAACTAAGCCCTGCCGATAAAGGGATTGAGACGGTCCATTAAGAACTTCTTCGGAACCACCTGCAGTTTGTGAAAACTAAGCCCTGCCGATAAAGGGATTGAGACGGTTGCGCTGGTGATGTAAGGCATTTGTAAAACCCGTGAAAACTAAGCCCTGCCGATAAAGGGATTGAGACGTCTTCGAGACTGTGCGTTTGGCTAACCGAATTCTTGTGAAAACTAAGCCCTGCCGATAAAGGGATTGAGACAAAAAAGCCTCTTGGTCGACGAAAATTTCCAATTATTTATGTGAAAACTAAGCCCTGCCGATAAAGGGATTGAGACTCTCCAGTTTCCTGAAGCATAGAAACAACGTCTTTGAGTGAAAACTAAGCCCTGCCGATAAAGGGATTGAGACCTCTCCCCGTGCGCGTGAAGCAACGCGCCCTCAGTCAAGTGAAAACTAAGCCCTGCCGATAAAGGGATTGAGACTAATTAGCTGACAGACTCCATCGGTACATTGTGAAAACTAAGCCCTGCCGATAAAGGGATTGAGACGATCCTCGTATGGCCATGACCACGTCTCCGTGATCAGTGAAAACTAAGCCCTGCCGATAAAGGGATTGAGACTCGACTCACCAGCCTTACCCAACTCTGAAAGAAACACAGTGAAAACTAAGCCCTGCCGATAAATGGATTGAGACCATTGACACACGGTGGAAATCCGCCGGATAATCTTGTGAAAACTAAGCCCTGCCGATAAAGGGATTGAGACATCTTCAGAGCAGCGTTTCTCGCTTCTCCCTCCACAAGTGAAAACTAAGCCCTGCCGATAAAGGGATTGAGACACTGAGTACGGCTTCGTCACGGTTCGGTCAAAATCGCCGTGAAAACTAAGCCCTGCCGATAAAGGGATTGAGACCGACGGCACTGAATACTTGATTGTGGCCATTGGTGGTGAAAACTAAGCCCTGCCGATAAAGGGATTGAGACTACAAACTGGCGGTTATAAGGTGAGATGATCTTGATTGTGAAAACTAAGCCCTGCCGATAAAGGGATTGAGACACCCGCACATACGGCACGTAAGTGCAGTTTGCTTGTGTGAAAACTAAGCCCTGCCGATAAAGGGATTGAGACTTGTGGACCTCAGCTTCAACAAATGCGATGAGTGCAGTGAAAACTAAGCCCTGCCGATAAAGGGATTGAGACTATATACTAGCCTCAAACTTGACCGGCTCGGCCATAGTGAAAACTAAGCCCTGCCGATAAAGGGATTGAGACAGAACTACCAAGCCCAGTGTTTCGGCCTGTTTTTTCAGTGAAAACTAAGCCCTGCCGATAAAGGGATTGAGACTTGCTTGCGCGTACTGTTTTTGGAAGAAAGCTCTTGTGAAAACTAAGCCCTGCCGATAAAGGGATTGAGACTCCTCGCTTTCTTGCTCCATAGCTTTTCCTCTAACGGGTGAAAACTAAGCCCTGCCGATAAAGGGATTGAGACCGTCCTCGGAATGGTACATGGGAACATCTCCTCTAGCAGTGAAAACTAAGCCCTGCCGATAAAGGGATTGAGACACCATCTTTGCTTCGAAACGCCATCTACGTAGGTCAGTGAAAACTAAGCCCTGCCGATAAAGGGATTGAGACTCCATAGCTTTTCCCTCAAACGAACCGGCTCTGGACGAGTGAAAACTAAGCCCTGCCGATAAAGGGATTGAGACTGTAACCACGGAAGTTGACGTTGCATCATAACCTGCCGTGAAAACTAAGCCCTGCCGATAAAGGGATTGAGACCCTAGGGGGAGCGACTCCCCGTGCGCGTGCAGCAACGTGAAAACTAAGCCCTGCCGATAAAGGGATTGAGACACAAAGTCTCTCCGGCAAAGCCTCGTCTCTTTGCCCGTGAAAACTAAGCCCTGCGGATAAAGGGATTGAGACTGTAGCCTTGGAAATTGAACGACCACATGTCCGCTTGTGAAAACTAAGCCCTGCCGATAAAGGGATTGAGACGACTCCAACTCGAATGTATACCCATTCCCCATCGAGGTGAAAACTAAGCCCTGCCGATAAAGGGATTGAGACGGAAGAGCGAATTCCGTTATTTCTTGAGCTGCTTCGCCGTGAAAACTAAGCCCTGCCGATAAAGGGATTGAGACCGAATGCGACCGTTTTGGTTGGCTCCTGGTCTTGATGAGTGAAAACCAAGCCCTGCCGATCAGATCGAGCAGAACTCATCCTCCAGTCATCACCATTCACTTGGGCACGACCGAGGACGGCTTCGCGTTGCCAGGTTTCTCCGAAGGATGTGTTAATCAGCGGTTCCCAAGCCTGGCCAATAAATATGCTCTGGAGTAAATGCCCGGCACAAACCTCTTCATTGAAGAGGGAGAGAGGGTTACAATCGATGTCCATGACAAACGAGCCTGAATGCTTTCATCTCCTCCTGCTGGCCAGCGAGCAGATCCAACCCAATCTGATGGTTGCCCTGAGCCTGTGGCAGACGGGACGTCTGGCGTCGCTGGCCATCCTGCACACCGACGACCGCACACGATCCGCCGAACCGGCGCGCCAGATCCAGAAACTGGTGCGCGCCATCTGCCTGCCGCCGCCCGGCTGTCCGCCGGTGCGAGCCGAGACCTATCGGGTCGATTTCCGGCCGCAGAGCGTGGTCGAAAGGATTCTTGGCTTGCTGGCCGAGACGCCGGGCGGGCGCTGGGTGCTCAATGCCACCGGCGGGCTGAAGTCGATGAGCGCCGGGCTGCCGATGCTTGCCGGCCATGCCTCGGTGGCGCATGTGATTTACCGCGAGATCGGGGTCGGCCAGTGGTTTCGCTTCCATCTGCAGCCGCTGCCCGGCCTGCCGCCGATGCCGAGCCTGGAATCGGTTTCGGCCTGCGGCGCGGATCTGGATGCGTTGCAGCGAGGCACGACACTGGACTCCGTTCCCCTGCTGCACCTGATCGAGGCCCAGTTTTCCTCGGGGGAACAGGGCCTGCGATTCTCGACGCGCTCCGCAGCCCTCGAATGCCCTTGCACACTCGATTCGCAGCAGTGGGCCAGTTCGGCGGCGAGTCACAACTGGGACTGGCGATATTACCTGCGGGAAAAAAAGGTTCCCGACGCGCCAGCACGCTCCGGACCGGCCTTTGAATGGTTTGTTGCCGTCGGCCTGCGTGCCCTGGGTGTCCGCCAGATCGTCCATTCGCTGGAACACAGCGCCGCAAACACGTTGCAGGAAGTGGATCTGGTCGCCCTGCACGGCGATCGGCTGGTCTTCCTGGACCTCAAACTGCCGGTCTCCGATGACAGCAGGACGGTGCCGCCGGGTGATCAGATCCGTACTGCCGCCGAAACCGCGCGCATGATGGGCGGCCTGGGGGCCACGCCGGTGCTGATTCGCCCTTCCTGGGATGGCCCGACGTTCGCCAACCTGGAGTTGCTGGCGATCCAGCACCGGGTGACGGTGCTGGGGCGCCAGGACTGCATAAAAATGTTCTCGACGCTGGCCGATCTGCTCGGTATTCAGAAGGTGCCGGCGTCGCTGCGCGACCTGGAAACCTGGCTGGCCGGCCGCCATCGCGACGGCGATTCAATCTTCAGCCGCTTCGACACGCTGCGCGATTCGCTCGAAGTGCGCAGTCGGGAGGAGGGGGCGCCGGACGCGGCACTTTCCTCGCCCGCACAAGCGCCGCTCGCCGGCCCGCGGCTGGAAGTGGCGCTGCGAGACGTGGCGCGGGATCGTGAATGCAACTGGCTGCTGACCGAAGTCGGTGGTCTGTGGCTGTTGCGCGTCTGGCAGGAGAATGACGCCGCCGGCCTGCCAGCGGCGCGCCCGGTTTCTCTCGCCCCGCCGCCCCGCCTGTCGTTCCTCAAGGTCTGGGTTTCTCCAGGTAGCGGTCATTTGACGGCGATCCTGGAGCCCGGCAGCGAGGCGGACACATTGCGCGCCATCTTCAAGCGCTGGCCGGCGCATGTCGATGCCGCGGCAGTCCGCCGCGCGCTGGAAAGCGCCAATCCTGCGCCTACCCATCCCGAGGGGCGCCTGGATACCGCCGCGCACCCGGTAGCGGCACGGCCCCCCCGGACAGCCAGACAACCGGAATCCTCGCTGATGGCCGAGCGTCTGGCGGCTGCGTTGCACAAGGGCAAGCCGGTCCCATGATCGCAAGCTTACGGTTTGCCGAAATCGGCTGTGTAACCGTCATCATGGCGGCCTGTCGATCTCCCAGGAGTTCCCGCCGTGCCACCCGAACCGCCTGCTTCCTGTTCCGACGCCCCGGTCTGGCTGCTCAATTCGCCGATCATCACCACCAATGGCCTGTTTCGCTGTCGCACGATTTCGCTTGACGAGGCCCGTGCCCTGGTCGCGGAACAGGGCTTCGAGAGCGCCATCGGACATGCGCTGACGGCCACGGTGCTGTCGGATCTGCTGGCCATCGACTGCCCGGTGCGCCGGTTCGAATTCCAGCAGGCGCAGGGGCAACTGGCGATCGTCTTCCGCCTCGCCCAGCGCATCGCGGAGGGCCTGGTGCTGCATGACCGGGCGGCGATCGAGAAGGTCGGTTATTCGTTCCTGCTGCTCAGCCGCGAGGAATGAGGCGGTGATCCCGCGAGCACACGGCCATGGCGTCGCGCCCTGATGGACACGCGAGCGAATCCCGCACCGCCTGAGGCACGGCCGGGCCACGGCGTTGCGTTGCGCTTCCTGCCCTTGCGGCTGCGACTGGTCTCGGAAGACCTGCGGCTGGACGGTTTTTCCGGCGCGCTGCTGCACAGCGGCCTTGGCCTGGCGCTCAACGATCATTTCCCGGCGGTGTTCGAACTCCTTTTCGCCGATCAGGCCCGGCTCGGAAGGCTCTATGCCCTGCAGCCGCCGACGACTCCGGTCAGACCGGGTGATCCTTTCGAGATCGGCGTGAATCTGTTCGGCGCCGCCACCGGGCATGCCATCGCCTGCGCCATGGCGTTGGCCAGGATCGGCGAACGGGGACTCGGCGAGCGGCGCGGACGCTTCCGTTTCGATCGAGCCTGGGTGGCGGGCAGCGAGACGCGGCCCTTCCTTGAAGCGGGTGCCGGCCTGCTCGGCTGGCCCGCTCCGGTGGGCAGCGACTGGCAGGGATCAACGGAGCGCACGTCGGACACGGTGCGCGTCGAACTGGTCACGCCGCTGTGCATCAAGGAGCACGGCCAGGTCTTTTTTGCCCCGCTGCCGTTCAGCCAGCTGGTGCGGCGCATGCACGGACGGCTGGCCCAATTGTGCGAGGCCGCCGGGGAAGCCAAGCCGCTGGCGGCGGAAACCACCCTGGCGCAGCGCCGCGCGGCGGAGGAAGTGACGCTGCAGCATAGCGCGCTGCGCTGGCAGGAAGTGAAACGCCGCTCGTCGCGCACCGGGCACAGCATGGGTATTGGCGGCATGACCGGTTCGCTGGTCTACCGCGGCGATCTCGCACCGTTCACCGGCCTGCTCGCGCTCGGCGAAATCATGCAACTCGGGGGCAAGACCGCTTTCGGTTTCGGCTGCCTGCGCACCGCTTTCTCGTTCGAGGGATGAAGGAGTGATGAAAGGATGAAAAATGGCACTTAGATCGCCACCCGCCGGGCTGGACCCGAGACAAGCGATGCCTGTTCCCGAGGAACGATGGGAAAGCTACGACTGCGAACTGGTGACGCCGCTCTATGGCGGCGGCGTGACCGCCGGCGAGGTGGACGAGAAGATGCCCGTCCGGGCCAGCGCGATACGCGGCCAGTTGCGGTTCTGGTGGCGACTGCTGGCAAGACATCGACGCAAGCTGGTGGGTGACGAATTGCGCCAGCGGGAATTCGATCTTTGGGGTGGACTCGGCAATCCCGTCCAGGCCAGCAAGCTGTGGCTGCGCGTTTCGGGGGTGCGCGAAGCGGCGCCCTGGGCCACGTACACCAGGAATTGGAACGGCGCCTGGAAGGGTTTGCCCGATCCCGAGGCCTGGGCCAATGCGCCGTACGCTCTCTTTCCTGCGCAAGGAAAGAAACCCGGCCTTCGGGATTCGCAATCGCCGACGGAACTTGCCAGACCAGGTTTGCAATGGCGCCTCGAGATGCGTTTTGCCGAGAATTGTTCTGCCGTTCAGAAAGAGGAATGTATCGAGGCGCTGCGCTGGTGGGCCAGCTTTGGCGGCGTTGGCGCGCGCTCACGCCGGGGTCTGGGAGCCGTTCGCATGCCGGGGCTAAGCGCTGTCGATGCCGCAGAGGCGGCGGCGGCCGGCTGCACGCTGGTGCTGGCAGGAGCCGCCAAGCCCGCGGCGACACCGGCCTGGATTGACGCTATCGAGAAATTGCGGCGCTTCCGGCAAGGCGAGAATGTCGGGCGAAACACGGGAACAACACCAAACCGTCCGGGCAGAAGCCGCTGGCCTGAAGCGGATGCGCTACGCCGCCTGACGCAACGGCATGCGCCGCAACATTCGCCGCAACATCCGGCCGGGCAGGTTTTTCCTCGCGCGGCGTTCGGCTTGCCGATCATCTTCCAGTTCAAGGATGAGGGCGCCGGCGATCCTGCCAAGTTCACGCTGCTGCCCGAGAAAGCGGATCGTCTGGCCAGTCCGCTCATCCTGCGTCCTTACCATCGGGAAGGAAAGTGGTTTTCGGCAGCCTTGCTGCTGCCGCACGACCATGCCATGAAAATGGCGCTTGTCATGCCCGACACGAGTGTGGCGCAAGCCGACCAGTGGCTGGATTCGGCAAGTCCGGCCTTGATGCCACCGCTCGGCCAGGATGCGCTGCACGCGTTCCTGCGCTTCTTTTCCAGGTAGGTGGAAGCGATGATCGAATATGTGCTCATTCTTTCCCTCGGTCCCGTCCAGGGCTTCATCGCCGCGGCTCGGCGCAGCCGGGATTTGTGGAGCGGCTCGTGGCTGCTCTCCGAGATTTCCAAGGCGGCAGCCAGGGCGCTGCATGAGGGCGGCGCGAGTCTGATTTTCCCGGCGCCAGACAGCGATCTGAGGCCCGGCAGTGAATTCTCGGTGGGCAACAAGGTGCAGGCCGTCGTTGCCCTGGCCGACGAGAGCGAGGTGCGGCAACTGGCGGAAACGGCCAAGGAGGCGGCAAGACGGCGTTTCCGGAATATCGCCGAAACCGCCCGCGATGGTCTGAAGGCCGAGGAGGCGCTGCGGCCTGGCGTCTGGAGCGCGCAGATCGACGATTACGTCGAAACCTTTGCCGCCTGGGCACGCATCAATCAGGCAGGCTACGGGGAAGCCGCCGAGCGGGCCGCCGATGCGCTCGCCGCCCGCAAGGCGACGCGCGACTTCAGACCCTCCGCGGCAAGCGCGGAGGATGAAGCCGGGTTCGGCTTGCCGAAATCTTCCCTCGATGGTGCGCGGGAAACCGTCCTGCGCGAAGGCAGAATCGGTGACCGGGTGCGGCGCAAGCTCGGCCTGAGCGGCAGCGAACAACTCGACTGCGCGGGAATCGCCAAACGGCTCGGCGGCACGATCGACCAGTTCACGCCTTTCTCGCGCATTGCTGCCCAGCCGTGGGTCGCGACGCTTCCACCCGAAGTTCTTCAGGCTCTCGGCGCCGCTTACGAGCCGCTGGTCGCGCTCGACCTGGCCACCCGGGTGCGTGGCAACGCCGGCTGCTACAGCTCCCTGCCCTATGATGGCCAGTTGGTTTACCGTTTCCGTCTCGATGCGGCGCTGCGCGACGCGATCGGCGACAGAGAGGCCACCGCTGTCCTGGAGAGCTTGCGGGATTGCCTCAAACCGGTCTGGAAAAAGTACGGCGAGCCCTGTCCCTACGGCGCCATCCTGCTCGCCGATGGCGACAGGATGGGCAAACTGCTGGGCGAGGCAAACGACAAGGAACACCATATCCGGATCACGACGACGCTTTCGGCATTTGCCGGCAGCGTGCGCGAGCGGGTCAGGGAGTTCCACGGCCACGCCATCTACGCGGGAGGGGACGACGTGCTGGCTTTCCTGCCGCTCGAGCGGGCTTTCGCCTGTGCCAAGGCGCTGCAGATTGCCTTTGCCGAGGCGTTGCAGGAGGTGGCTGGGGATCTCGGGGTAAGCCAGGAGGCGATGCCGACGCTGAGTGTCGGCCTGGCCATCGGCCACCTGATGGAACCGCTGGGCACCTTGCGTACGCTGGCGACGCAGGCGGAAAAAAAGGCCAAGGGCGACGAACTGGCCGAGTGCAGAAAGCGCAACGCCCTGGGCATCGCCCTGCGCGTGCGCTCGGGTAGCGAGACCAGCGTGCGTCTGCGCTGGGACGATGCCGCCGCGCTGGCCGACTTCGCCTGTTGGCAGGAGGCTTACCGCTATCAGCCGGGCGGCGGCCGGAAACTGCCCAGCCGGCTGGCTTACGACGCTCGACAGGTGCATCGGCGCACCGCCTTCGCGCTGACCGGCGACTCACCGGAACGCGGCATCCCGGCCGCGGAATTCGCCCGCCTGCTCGATCGGGCGCGCCGCGAAGACGGCGGTCGCCTCGACCCGGAGATCGTGGCGCGCCTGGAGGGGCGCCTTGAGGCGCTTTACCGTGACGATCTCGATCTGGCCACACTGGCCGACGAACTGATCGTCGCGCGCTGGCTGGCCGCCCGCACGGCCGGCGACCTCGGAGGCGACTGATGAATCACGACTACCTCATCGAAGCACTCGCGCCGCTGGTCTTCCGTTCCGGGAAACCGTTCGGCGCGCAGGCGGGAGCGGACGGCGCCGCTTTTCCGCTGCCTTCCAGCCTGGCCGGCCTGCTGCGCACCCTGCACGCCGACCAGTACCAGTTGCGCTTTTCGAGCGAATTGCGCCAGATCGCGACGGCCGGTCCGTTACTCGCCAGGCGCGGCTCGGACGGCAACATCGTTCCTTTGCTGCCCAAACCGGCGGATGCGCTCTACCTGCGACAGGAAGGGTCCATTCAGGTGATTCGCCTGTCGCCGGGCCAGCTTCCGCCGGATACCGGCTGCGACCTGCGCCCGGACCTGCTGCCGGTACGGATGAGCGTGAGGATCGACGGCAAACCCGCGCCGGGTCCGCAGTACTGGCCTTTCGCCTCGCTGCAGTCCTGGAGCGCGGGTGCCCCGGTAGCGTTCGAGACCTTGCGCACCCAAGGGCTGGGCGCCCTGCCGGCGGAGGAGCGCACGCACGTCGCGCTCGACGATGAGACGCTGTCCGCCGACGAGGGCCGCCTGTTCCAGACCGGAGGCATTGATCTGGCCGCGCCCCGCCAACTGGGGGGCTGGCAGGAGCACGACCTGGTTTTTCTGGCGCGCTCCGACACCCGGCTCAACCAGACGCTCGCCACCTTCGGCGGCGAGCGCCGGATCTCCCGGCTGCACCCCTCGCCAGCGAGCCACTGGCCCCGACCGCCGGACGGACTCGAAGCGGGGATTCGCGCGCAGGGCGGGCTGCGCCTGACGCTGGTGACGCCGGGAATATTTTCCGGCGGCCATCTGCCCGGCTGGCTGGATGCGCGGACTCTGGGTGGCTCACCGCCGGGCTGCCCGGATCTCGTCGTGACGCTGAAAGCGGTGGCGGTGGAACGGTGGTTGCCGGTTTCCGGCTGGGATCTGGCGACCCAGAAGCCACGTGCGATGCGCAAGGCGGTCGCTGCCGGCGCCGTCTACTGGTTCGAACTGCAAAATGAACCTCCACCGGGCCTGGTAGAGACCCTGTGGCTCCAGCCTGTTTCCGATCACGTCCAGGACCGGCTCGATGGCTTCGGCCTCGCGCTGCCGGCCTCCTGGAATCCGACTTCCTGAAAGGCCTCGCCATGCTCCAGAAGACATTTCACCTGCACGCTCTTTCCGCCCTGCACGTCGGCACCGGCCAGAGCGTCGGCGTCGTCGATCTGCCGATTGCCCGTTCGCGCGCGACCCATCTGCCGCTGGTTCCCGGCTCGGCGCTCAAGGGAGTGCTGCGGGATGAACTTTGCGACATCGATCGCCGCTCGCACAGGGCGCTCTTCGGTCCGGAATCCACCGCCGATGGGGAGACTCACGCCGGCGCCCTGGCGGTCGGCGACGCGCAGTTGTTGATCCTGCCGATCCGCTCGTTCAACGGTGTGGTGGCTTTCGCCACGTGCCCCTTTATCCTGCACCGCTATGCGCGGGATCGGAACGCCAGCAGCCCGATTCCCCCGCTCGACGCCGGGCAGGCCGCAGCGGCTGGTGACAGCGTTATCGCGAGCCAGGGCAAGGTGTTGCTGGAGGATCTGGATTTGACGGTCGCGCCGGGCGACGCGGCCAGCGACTGGGCGTTGAGCATTGCGCAGGCGCTCTATCCCGGACAGGACGAATGGCAGACCGAGTTCGGGAGGCACTTCGTCATCCTGTCGGACAGTGTGTTCTCGTTTCTCGCCGATACGGCGACGGAAATCCGGGCGCGGGTGCGAATCAACGACGACACCCGTACCGTTGCCCGCGGCGCCCTGTGGTACGAAGAAAACCTGCCGGCGGAATCGGTGCTGTGGGGCGTGATCGGTGTTTCCGGTTCGCGTGCCAGGGACGACCGTTCGGCGGCTGCCGATCTGGCCAGCCTGCTGCCCAGCGAGACCACGCTGCAGATCGGCGGCAAGCATACCGTCGGCCGCGGCCTGTGCCGTTTTCTGCTCGCCTGAGTAAGGAGTACGTGCAAATGGAAACCCGCAATCAGAAGCACGCCCGCGCCGCCTATGCCAGGGTGAAAGCGGTCGAGGGTTGGCCTGTGGAAAAGAAATACGGCGCCCTGGCGCTCAATTTCCCGGTGATGGTCCTGCAGTCCGGGTTGGCGCAGGCGACCGGCTTCCTGTTGGCGAAGGGCAGGGAAGAGCACCTCCGTTACCTGGACGATCTGGCGGACGTCCTCGGGGAAGGCAACGGACAGGGCTTTCACGGAAAGATCATCGCCAGTGATCTGGGGGATTATCAGGATCTGACGCGCCGGACTCTCGAGGCCGCCGGCTGGTTCAAGCGCTACGCTCAGGGCATTCTGAAGGCAGAGTCGACCGACGGAGAGAGCACATGACGCAGCTCGTCAGGAACCGTCTGGCTCAGGCACTTCCAAGCCGCATCGTCCAGCCCCACGCCGGCCTGTTGCTGATGCGCGGCTGGAAAGAGGATGTGCAGGCCGGCAAGGCCGCTCATATCGATAGTGTGTGCGATCATCAGCAACCCTCTGCCCTGTACGAACTGGCCTACGCGCGATGGCGGCAGGCGACCAGTGACGTGAGGTGTTTTCGCAGCCTGTATGCCGAACTTCTGCAGCGGATGTTCATCGGTCTCACCGCCGGGGCGGCCATCGAAACGGGGGTATGCAGCAGCCACAGCTACGGCATGCCGATGATTCCTGGTTCTTCGGTCAAGGGATGTGCGCGTGGCTACGCGCAAAAGATCGGCATGGAGGTCTCGTATCGCGCGGCGCTGTTCGGCGAGGACAAGACAGACGTTGGCGACAGCGGGCGCCAACCGGGCGCCGGCTGCTTGGTCTGGCACGACGCCTGGTGGATTCCTCGCCCGGGTGTCCGGCCCTACGTCCGGGAAGTGGTCACCGTGCATCATCCCGATTACTACGCCGGCAACGGTGCGGCCACCGACTTCGACAGTCCGGTGCCCAACGCCCAGATCGCTGTTCAGGGGGGCTTTTACTTCGTCGTCGAGGGCGATCCGGCGTGGGCGGAACTGGCGATCAAGCTCCTTGAAGCAGCGCTGGCGGACACCGGCATTGGCGCCAAGCGGGCCGCCGGCTACGGCTTCATGGCTGTTGACCAGCAGGCCACGAGCAAGGCTCGGGCAGCCGGCAAACAGGCGCTGGAGCAGACCTTGAGTCCGCAGGACAAGGTCCGTTCCCGCCTTCTCGACATGAACGAGAAAACCCTTGCCGACAAATTCGGCGTCGGGCTCAATGCCACCCGGAATGAATACGAGGCCGAAGAGTGGGCGCTTGTGCCGCAAATGGCGCGGGAGATTCACGCTGCGTTGATCGAATCCTGGTCCGGAGAAACCCGGAAATCCAGCAAGACGAAGTTCAAGGCACGCCGGTTTTTCCTGGGGCAGAAAGCCGAAGAATGAAACCTCGCCGCCTGAAGAATACACGATGATCGACCGCTTTCATCCTGTTGAACAGCCGGTGCCCACGCCGGACCGCCCGGGCTCGTATCCGAAGCGCATTCTTCTCGCGGTGACCGGCAAGACACCGCAAATCGTCACCGAAACGCTGTGGGCGCTGGCGATGGACAGCGAACAGCCCTTCGTCCCGTCGCAAATCCGCTTGCTGACGACCGAGGAAGGCCGCCGGCATGCCGTCGAAAAACTGCTCCATCCGCAGAACGGTGCATTCCACGCCTTGTGCCGCGACTGGAATCTCGGCCCGATCGATTTCGACGCCTCGTGCATCCGGGTTCTGAGCAAGGAAGGTCGGCCAGTGGAGGATATCGTCAGTCCGCACGACAACGAAATCACGGCCGACCAGATTTGCGCCTGGGTCAAGGCAGCGACCAGCGATCCCGAGGCCGCCGTGCATGTGTCGCTGGCGGGCGGTCGCAAGACGATGGGCTATTACGCCGGCTACGCCCTGTCGCTGTTCGGCCGCGATCAGGACAGGCTCTCGCACGTGCTGGTGGACGAGCGCTACGAGCGCATGCGGGATTTCTATTACCCGACACCGGAACCGCGCACCCTCTTCTCGCCGGACGGCAAGCTCTCGGCCGACGCTTCGGCGGCCAGGGTCCACCTTGCCCGCATCCCTTTCGTGCGCCTTTCCCATTTCCTGTCTCCCGGTGTGCGCGCCGGGCAGGCCAGCTTCACCGAAACCGTCGCGGAAACCCAGAAGGCCCTGGCTGTACCCGAGTTGCGCCTGGACTATGACGAATGCGTCATCGTGTGTGGGGGCCGGCGGGTGCACCTGGCCGCCAGCCTGTTTGCCCTGTATGCCTGGATGGCGAGGCGAACGGTTGAACAGGGCGTGGGCGCCGGCGTGACCTACGCCTGCGAAAGCCAGTGGGACCGGGATCGCCAGGAGCTCAGCTTCCACTATGAGCATGCGTGCAGTGGTAGCCACACGCGCATCGACAAGTTCAGGAAACGGCTCGCGCATGGCTTGGGTAAGGAGCAACTGGAACAGGGAACGACGAATATTAACAAGCAATTGACCAGACAGTTGGGCGCGTACCGCTACGCGGAACCGTACCACATCGTTTCCGTGGGTGACGCAAGCCCCACCAACAGACAGCAGCTCAAGGGGTTGACGGTTCCCCCGGGACGGATTTCGGGAACCATGCGCCCGCCGTTCTGATGCTGTTGGCTCCCGCTGTCCGCGAACGGAAGTGGAAGCCTCGCCGGGCAGGGGTCTCGGCGCCGCTTGTCAGAATGAAAATCTTTTCAAACGTCATTCCATCCGTGTAGGCGATCGCCCGGATGTGGCGATTGACCTGGCGTACGTAAATACGTACGATGTCGTTCTCATTGGAGATCAACCATGATCACACTCACCGCGAGCGAGGCCCGAGCCAATCTGTACCGCCTCATTGATCAGGCCGCTGAGTCCCATCAGCCGATCCACATCGCTGGCAAGCGCAGCAGTGCAGTGCTCCTCTCGGCAGAGGATTGGCAGGCCGTCCAGGAAACGCTGTACCTGCTCTCGGTTCCCGGCATGCGCGAGTCCATCAAAGAAGGCATGGCCGAGCCTCTTGGCGAAAGCGCCACGAGGCTCGACTGGTGAGTTGGCAGGTCGTTTTTTCCAGACATGCAGAGAAGGATGCGAAGAAGTTGGCCGCGGCAGGCCTGAAGTCAAAAGCCCAAGAGCTGCTTGCAGTACTTGCCAACGATCCATTCCAGAATCCGCCGTCCTACGAGAAGCTGGTTGGTGATCTTGCGGGTGCGTATTCTCGGCGCATCAATATCCAGCATCGCCTGATCTACGAGGTTTTCGTCCAAGAACGCGTCGTGCGCGTGCTCGGGATGTGGACGCACTATGAATAAGCGCGGCCCAGGCGCACGTTCCAAGGTGCCTTTGCCTGGTCAGGATCAGCGTTGGTCGTGTTGACTCGCGCCGCCTGACTCCAGGCCGTCTACGAAACTCGCCTTTTCTTATTTGTCATTGGCCGTCGCCAGCCAAAGCACGGTCGGCGCGATCCGGGTGGGTCTAAACTCCGGTTGCAAAGTCATGACCTTGGTAATGAGACACGTCGTTGAACAGGCATAGCCTGGGGCGGACCTCACTCATGAAATCGAGGATGCTCAGGGCGGCCGGGCTCTGGTCCAGGCGGTCGCGGTAGCCGCGCATGTCGAACCCCAGCAGGCTCCCGATCAGCAGGCGATTGGTTCCCTTGTGCGAGACCACCACCACCGTGCGGTGCCGATGCCGTTCGACGATACGCCTGACGAGGGGCAACGCGCGGTTCAGGACATTGACACCGGATTCGCCGCCAGCCGGCGCGATGACGAACGGATCTTCCTGCCAGATCGCGTATTCGTCCCGGAACGCGCTTTCAACCTCCGAGCGGCGCAGTCCCTCCCAGTGTCCGTAGTCGATTTCCCGCAGTCCCGGCTCGGCGATCGGTTCGAGACCGTGCGGGACGCCGAGGATGCGCGCTGTCTCGACCGTGCGCTGGAGTGGGCTCGCGTAGATGGCGTCGAGGTCTTCCCCGCGCAGCCGTTCCGCCAGGCTGGCGACCTGTCGGCGTCCCGTATCGGACAAAGGCACGTCGGAGGAACCGGCGAAGCGGTCGTCGGCGGTCAGGTCGGTCGCGCCGTGGCGCACCAGATAGATTCGGGTTGGCATTGCGTTGGCTATTGCAGGTCGCGGGAGAGCATTCAGCTCACTCTGCCTGTTCAGCTTGCTCGGCGGGAATGAAGGGAATCAGGCCTTTCTCAAAGGCCATCCGCTGCAACTCCACCGGCGCGCGGCGAATGTCGACCAAAATGCCGTTGACCTGCAGCATCCACACCATGGGATTGTCGGCGAGCCGGCTGGGCAGGGTCCATTTCGGCGAGAAGTTGTCCATCTTGAGAGCTTCCCGGATTTCCTTGGACTTGTTCTGCCCGGTGCTCTCGGCAATCCCGAAAAACTCGTAGATCACTCTGGATTTGCAGTGCGGTTTCTGGGATGGGTCATCGAGAAAGTTGATCCGCCCAACGGCATGTACCGCAGCAGCGGCCCAGACCTTTTCCATGCCGCGCAATAGGGGAGATGGCCGCTTTCTGGCAAGCGCGCCGACCACCGCCTGGATCATCTGACGGTATTCCTCGTTGAGCATCTTTTCGCAGAAGGCGTCGGTCAGGCTCGTGATGGCCGCGAACTTTTCTGCCATCGCTTTGGGAATTTGCTGGGACATGAGGGTGAGCACCTGGAGATGTGTAGAGGTGACATTCTTGCAGATTCACCTGCAAACAACCAGCAGGTATGAGTACGTCTGACTGATTCGCACCCAGCGCTTTCCTTCACGCGATCGCCGCCGGCAAGCCGGTCCAGAGGATTCCCGCGGGCAGGCTGGCGCGTCCGATGCGGCCCTGAAAACCGCGTATCGGCAGCGCATAGCAGCGCAGGTCGTCGTCCTGCGGCTTGATCAGCGCGTCGACCTCCCGCAGGCAGCGATCCTTGGCGGCGTTGCTGCCGACCAGCAGGAAAATGCTGTATTCGAGCGGGGAGGCGTGCTTGCACATCTCGCGGTGGACGCGCAACAGGCGGCGCGGATGGCTGATGTCGTAACCGATGACGAAAGCCTGTTCAGAAGTCATCGTCGTCTACCTCGGTGTCGGTGGCCGGGGCAGTGCTGTCGGCCGGGCATGGCGCACCCGCCGCACCCGCTGCCGAAATCGCGTTCGCCACGTCGGAGATGCTCTCGGCGAGCAGCTTGCGCAGGCGTGCCGCCGGTGCCTCCCACTCGGCGTAGAAGCGCGCACGGCCGGCCTTGCCGAGCAGGCAGCCGCTCTGCGTACTGGAAAAATCCTCCGGGCGCAGCTTCTCCGAGCGAAACAGCATCAGCGCGTGCTGGTCGACCTCGACGCGCAGCGGTTCGACGAGGTCGCAGGCCAGCGACTCGCGCCCGAAGTCGAAGGCGTGGTAGAAGCCGATGAACGGATCGAGCCCGGCGCCGTACAGCGCCAGCACCGCCTCGGCGTGCAGCAGCGTGTAGCCGAGCGAGAGCAGCGCGTTCGCCGGATCGCGCGGCGGCCGGCGTTTGCGGCCATTGAAGTGCAGGCGAGCCGGCAGCAACTCGGCGAAACCCTCGATGTAAGCAGCCGCGCCGGCGCCTTCGAGGCCGCGCAGCGCTTCAACGGCGTCTGGGCGCGGCTCGGGCGTATCGCCCAGGCCGCGGAGCTGCCGACGCGCGCTCGTGAGCGCCTGGCCAAAGCGCAACGTCTGACTACCCAACTGCTGGCCACCCTCACCTTTTTCTTCGCCACCCTGCCGTTGCAGATCGAGGCCCTCG
>NZ_JDST02000052.1:0-24501 GCF_000584975.1 Candidatus Accumulibacter cognatus
AAGGGCAATGCTGGCGCTGTCAGCGAAAGGGATGCCGGGAAACAGGCAAATCAAAGTGCAACGTTGCACTTTGAACATGGCGGCGACTGGAAAGGTGCAACGTTGCGCAATTGCAACACTCGAACCTGCCGCGCGTGCGTGGCGGCGACTGGCTTCTAACCGGAAGATCTTCCAGTGACAACGAACCCGCGCCATATCGCGACAGTCACAGAAGCCTGCCGGCAAAGGTGCGTTGTCTCACGACGAGGCGACGCACCCTCTTGCTTGATTGTTGACGCCAGAACCGGCCCCGGCCCTGCGCCGGGTTTTCTTGGGTGCGGCGATGCGGATTGCCCGGATTTGGCTACATGGTGGCTACATGAAGGACTGAAAACAAAAAGACAAACTTTGAAAGTGGCCTAAGTGCTTGATTATTTGGTGGGGCGTCAGAGACTCGAACTCTGGACCTACGGATTAAGAGTCCGCTGCTCTACCAACTGAGCTAACGCCCCGGGCCAGCATCGAATTCTGACTCAGGAATTGTTCTGGCTTGGTGGGTTGGGTGGGATTCGAACCCACGACCAATGGATTAAAAGTCCAGTGCTCTACCGACTGAGCTACCAACCCTGGGAAACTCGAGAGTATAGGGAAGGGCCTGAGAGCTGTCAACGTAGGTGCTTTCCGGCTTTTCGTATCCCATTGAATTGTCGGTTGGCTGTCAATGCACCGTGTTGTGCTGACACTGTCCCAGAAAAAAGGGCGCCGTGTTGGCGCCCTCAAGGGGAGAGACGACTTTGTGCGTGCTCAGTAGTGATAGGCGGATTCACCGTGTGAGGTGATGTCGAGACCTTCGCGTTCTTCTTCTTCCGGTACTCGCAGTCCAATGACCATGTCGACCAGTTTGAAAACAACCAGGGAAACCACCCCCGACCAGACGATCACTGTGCCGACACCCCATAACTGGCTGATCACCTGGGCGGTCATGTCGTAGTCGCCGACCTTGTTGAGCACGTAGTCATAAACGCCGGTGCCGCCAAGCGAAGGAGCGGCGAAGACTCCCGTCAGGATGGCGCCGAGCATGCCGCCGACACCATGCACGCCAAAGACGTCGAGCGAATCATCCGCGCCAAGCAGGCGCTTCAGCCCATTGACGCCCCACAGGCACACTACCCCCGCCAGCAGGCCGATGACAATGGCGCCGACGACACCGACGAAACCTGCTGCCGGGGTGATTGCCACCAGGCCGGCAACTGCCCCGGAAGCTGCGCCGAGCATCGAGGGCTTGCCCTTGATCATCCATTCGGCCAGCATCCAGGACATCGCAGCACAAGCGGTGGCGACCCAGGTATTGACCATTGCCAGCGCTGCGCCACCGCTCGCTTCGAGTGCCGAGCCGGCATTGAAGCCGAACCAGCCGAACCACAACAGCGAAGCTCCGATCATCGTGAAGGTTAGACTATGTGGAGCCATCGATTCGCGGCCATAGCCAATCCGTTTGCCAATGACGATTGCGCCGACCAGCCCGGCTACGGCAGCGTTGATATGCACCACGGTGCCGCCTGCGAAGTCGAGCGCGCCTTTCTGAAACAGGAAGCCGGCCGTCTTGGTGGCTGCCTCGCCAGTTGCCGCGTCAAGGTAGGCGTCCGGACCTGCCCAATACCACACCATGTGCGCCATCGGTAGGTAGGAGAGCGTAAACCAGATCACCATGAAGACCAGGATCGCGGCAAATTTTGCACGCTCAGCGAAGGCGCCGACGATCAGCCCGCAGGTGATGGCTGCGAACGCGCCCTGGAATATGACATAGGCTAGTTCGGAGACGACCACCCCCTTGCTGAAGGTGGCGGCAACCGAGTCGACAGTGATTCCTTTGAGGAAAATCTTGTCGAGCACGCCAAAAAAGCCACTGCCTTCGGTAAATGCGACCGAGTAGCCGTAGATTACCCAGAGCACACTGATTAGCGAAAAGGTCACGAAGACCTGCATCAGTACCGAAAGCATGTTCTTGGTGCGCACCAGACCCCCGTAGAACAGCGCCAGGCCAGGGATCGACATCAGGATGACCAGCGCAGCGCTGGTCATGATCCAGGCATTGTCGCCCTTGTTGGCGACCGGCGCCGGTGTTGCCGCCGCAGCAGCAGGTGCAGCGCTGGCGGCAGTCGTGGCAGCGGGTTCCGACGCTGGTGTCGCCGCTGGTGCGGCAACCGCCGTGGGAGTTTCTGTGGCCACTGCAGGTTTGTCTTCGGCCCAGGCCGGCGCACCGATGCTGACTGCGCCGAGCAGGGCGAGGATGGCGAATAGGCGTCTCATGATTTGCTCCTCACAGTGCTTCTTCACCGGTTTCACCGGTGCGAATGCGAATGACTTGTTCAATGGTCGAAATGAAGATCTTGCCGTCGCCGATCTTGCCTGTGCTGGCAGATTTTTCGATGGCTTCTATCACCTGGTCGAGAAGGCTGTCGCTGATCGCAGCTTCGACTTTGACCTTGGGCAGGAAGTCGACGACATATTCAGCGCCGCGGTACAGTTCGGTATGGCCCTTCTGGCGCCCGAAGCCTTTGACTTCGGTGACGGTGATTCCCTGTACGCCGATCGCCGACAGCGCTTCTCGTACTTCGTCAAGCTTGAAGGGCTTGATGATGGCGGTTACCAGTTTCATGTTGCTCTCCTTATCAGGGCGCTGAAGAAGCCTCCCCAGTTTAAATATGGATGGTTCAAGGAAATACTGGCCAACTCAAAGCAGATTCCGTGCCATTATCTTTTATATCTATAAATCAGAATGATGTTTTCTTCTTTTGCGGCTTGGTGGGTGATCCTGCACAGCGATAGCGCAGCTCTCTGACGCTTTGCACCAAATTAGTGCGTTGCCTGTTGCCCGTCTTGGCTGTGCTAAACTCGATGCTTCCTGCAACCACTGGCGCCGCTCGGTGACTACCATGCTCGACCCGAAATTCCTTGAAGATCTCGGCGCTCGTCTGAGCGCCCTCATTGCGGCCACTCCAGCCGCTGACATCGAGAAAAATGCGCGTGCGCTGCTCTCCAGCGGACTGGCAAAGCTCGATCTGGTCAGTCGTGAAGAGTTCGACATCCAGACGCAGGTTCTTCAGCGCACCCGAGAAAAACTGAAAACCCTCGAAGAGCGCCTCGATCGCCTGGAGAATCCGTCGGATCGGCTGGCCTGAATGGCCTTTGCTGGCGCGCAGGCGCTGTTCGCGGTCGTCGTCCGCTTTTCCTGAGCTTGCTCCGCGACTTTCACGGTCATGCCGCTCGCCATTGTCCATAGCCGCGGTCTCGACGGCCTGGCTGCTCTGGAGGTGGCGGTCGAGGTGCATCTGGCGGCTGGCTTGCCAAATGTGACCGTGGTCGGACTACCCGATACCGAAGTCAGGGAAGCGCGCGATCGGGTACGGGCAGCCCTGCAGAATGCCGGTTTCGAATTTCCTCGCAAGCGCATCACAGTCAATCTCGCTCCCGCCGATCTGCCGAAGGAATCGGGCCGCTTCGATTTGCCGATTGCCCTCGGCATTCTCGCCGCTTCTGGCCAGATTCCGGCCACCGCGCTGGCGGGTCATGAATTTGCAGGCGAACTTTCGCTCTCTGGCGAATTGCGGCCGATTCGCGGAGCACTGACAATGGTTCTGGCTGCCGGCGGCATGGGGCGTTGCTTCGTGCTCCCGGCCGGCAGTGCCCGCGAGGCGGCCCTGGCCAGCCAGGTGCCGGTGCTTGCCGCCAATACCCTGCTCGAGGTTTGCGCACATCTGACCGGGCAGGCGGCGCTGACCGAATGTCTTGTCGACGACACGGTGCGAGATGATCAGTGCATCGACTATCCGGAACTTGCCGACGTGCGTGGCCAGGCCCAGGCCAAGCGTGGGCTTGAAATCGCTGCGGCGGGTGAACATTCGCTTCTGTTGGCCGGCCCTCCAGGTACCGGCAAATCGATGCTCGCCAGCCGACTGCCCGGTTTGCTGCCACCGATGACTCTGGCTGCCGCTCTCGAATCGGCGGCAGTGCTTTCGCTGGCCGGGCAATTTCGCCCTGAACTTTTTCGCCGCCATCCCTACCGTGCGCCACACCATACGGCTTCCACGGCGGCGCTGGTCGGCGGCGGCAGCGTTCCGCATCCTGGGGAGATCTCGCTGGCGCATCAGGGGGTGCTCTTTCTCGACGAGCTTCCCGAGTTCGATCGGCGCGTGCTCGAAGCCCTGCGCGAGCCGCTTGACTCGGGGCGTATCCACATTTCGCGCGCTGCCCGGCAAGCCGAGTTTCCAGCGCAGTTCCAGCTCGTCGCGGCGATGAATCCCTGTCCCTGCGGATATCACGGGGATCCGCGCGGCCGCTGCCGGTGCACGCCGGATCAGATTCTGCGTTATCGCAGCAAACTCTCCGGTCCGCTGCTTGACCGCATCGATCTACAGATCGAGGTGCCAGCGTTACCCCCGGAAGTGCTGCAGCAGGCGCCCGATGGAGAGTCGTCGGCGGGCGTGCGCGCACGCGTCACAAAAGCCCGGGAAAGGCAGCTCCTGCGGCAGGGAAAAGCCAATGCTCGCCTGCATGCCCGGGAAATCGACCGATTCTGCCAGCCCGCAGCGGCAGCGGCGGTGCTTCTGAAACAGGCGATCAGTCGCTTCGATCTTTCGGCACGCGCCTTCCACCGCCTGCTCAAGGTGGCTCGGACGATCGCCGATATCAAGGAAAGCGACACCATAGAGGCACAGCATGTTGCTGAAGCCGTACAGTTCCGTCGCTTCGCAAAGGATTGATCCATGCCGAACTCACATCCCCCGACCGCGCCGCGCAGCCTGGTCTGTCTGCTGGCCGCGCTGGCGGCGCTAGGTCCTTTTTCGATCGACACTTACCTGCCGTCTTTTCAAGACATCGGCACCTCGCTCGGGGCTACTCCGTTACAGGTTCAACAAACGTTGACCGCATATCTGCTGCCTTTCGCGTTGATGACGCTGTGGCATGGCGCGATCTCCGATGCGCTTGGGCGTCGGCGGGTCATCCTGGTGTCCGTCGCGCTCTTTGCGCTGGCCTCGGCCGGTTGCATGCTCGCCACACGAATCGAACATCTCTGGTTGCTGCGCGCCTTGCAAGGGATGACTGCCGGTGCCGGTCTGGTCATCTGTCGGGCGATCGTCCGCGATCTCTACGAGGGAGCCTCAGCACAGCGGCTGATAGCGCAGGTCACGATGATCTTCGCCCTGGCTCCGGCGATTGCGCCAGTGCTCGGCGGCTGGTTGCAATCATGGTTTGGCTGGCGCTCGGTGTTTGCCTTTCTGGCGCTGAACAGTGTTGTCCTGTGGCTGAGCTGCTGGTTCCTGCTGCCCGAAACCCTGCCCCGTCACCTGCGCCAGTCCCTGCATGTCGGCTACCTCAGTCGCAGTTACTGGAAGGTGCTGACTTCTCCCGCCTTTCTGCTGACCTGTTCTGCACTGGCGTTCAATTTCGCCGCTTTCTTCATCTATGTATTGTCGGCGCCCGTCTTTCTGATGCGCCATCTGGGCGTTTCAGCGACCGGTTTCCTGTGGCTGTTCGGCCCGGCAATGACTGGCCTGATGATCGGTGCGTGGTCGTCAGACCGGCTGGCCGGCAAGCTTTCTCCGGCATGCACGATTGCTATCGGCTATCTGGTGATGAGCGCTGCTGCAGCGCTCAACCTCATCCTCAATCTGGTGCTGCCACCGATGTTACCCTGGAGTGTGTTGCCCCTCTTTGGGTTCACTCTCGGCATGTCACTGGCGATGCCCTGCCTGACCCTGCGGGCGCTTGACCTGTTCCCGGAAAAACGGGGCCTGGCGGCTTCCTGCCAGACCTTCCTGCAATCCGGTTTCAACACCCTTGCCGCCGGTCTAATCGCACCGGCACTGTGGGGGTCTACGCTGACCTTGGCGTTCGGGATGGGCGGTTTGCTGCTGCTGGGCGCGTTTGCTGCCATGATCCAGCAGTGGCGAATGTCGCCCAAGCTCCAATTCGCCTGCTTGCCGTAAGCAGCGTGAGAAAATGGGGTCAGCCGCTGCGGAACGACGATGCCCGGCCTTCCGGAACCCAGGGATTTGCCATGCCCGGTCTGCACCTGCTCGCTGAACTCTACGATTGCCGCTGTGCCCTGCGGTTACTCGCTGACGCCGGCACGTTGCGGGAACTCTGCCTGGCCGTATGTGCTACGCCTGGGTTGACACCGGTCGGACAGATCTTTCACCAATTCGGCAACGCGCTGGACCCGTCCGGCGCGACAGGTGTCGTGGTGCTCGCCGAGTCGCATCTTGCGGTGCATACCTGGCCGGAAGTACGCGCGGTCACCCTCGACCTGTATGTCTGCAATTTCAGCCAGGACAATAGCGCTGCCGCACGCCTCGCCTGCCAACGCCTGATCAGCGCCTTTGTGCCCGCGCGCGTGCTGCGGCGCGAACTGGGGCGCGGCATTCCGGATCTGGCTGGGGGGTCTGACAAGACTCGAAAATGATTCGTCGCAGTATCCAGGGGTATACTTGGAATCTTCGTTCAAAAAATGCAGGGAGGCTGTGTGGAATCGCTTCGCTTTACTCTTGAACACTCCGAGATCCCTACTCATTGGTACAACGTCGTCGCCGATCTGCCGAATCCGCCGCTACCGCCGTTGGGCCCCGACTGTAAACCGGTGTCCCCTGAGCAGATGGGGATGATCTTTCCGATGGCGATCCTCGAACAGGAAATGTCTACCGCGCGCTGGATCCAGATTCCGGATGCCGTGCGCGAAGTCTATCGGTTGTGGCGCCCGTCCCCCTTGATTCGTGCGCGCCGGCTCGAAGAGGTGCTCGGGACGCCGGCCAGAATTTACTACAAGCATGAAGGCGTGTCGCCGGCCGGTTCGCACAAGCCCAACACCGCTGTCCCGCAGGCGTATTACAACCAGCAGGCAGGCATCAAGCGCATCACGACCGAGACCGGCGCCGGGCAATGGGGTTGTTCAATGGCTTTTGCCGGTCAGATGTTTGGCCTTGAGGTGCGTGTCTACATGGTCAGCATCAGCTACCAGCAGAAGCCTTTCCGGCGTTCAATGATGCAGACCTGGGGTGCCGAGGTGTTTGCCAGCCCCTCGAAGATGACCCAGACTGGTCGCGACCTACTGGAGAAGGATCCGGACAACCCGGGTTCGCTGGGCATTGCGATTTCCGAAGCCGTCGAGGAGGCGGCTTCCAGGGCCGACACCAGTTACACGCTTGGCTCGGTGCTCAATCACGTCGCGCTGCACCAGACGATCATTGGTCAGGAAGCAAAGAGGCAGTTCGAGAAGGCCGGTGATTGGCCGGATGTCATCTTTGCTCCCTGCGGCGGCGGTTCATCGTTTGCCGGTGTGGCTTTCCCATTCGTTGCGGACAATGCAGCCGGTGGGCGCAACGGCAAACCTACCCGGCTGGTTGCCGTCGAACCGAGTTCCTGTCCGACGCTGACCAAGGGTGTCTATGCCTACGACTTTGGCGATGCCTCGGGCTTCACACCGCTGATGAAGATGTACACACTCGGGCATGATTTCATGCCGCCGGGCATTCACGCCGGTGGCCTGCGCTACCATGGAGATTCGCCACTGGTTTCGCAGCTCTACCACGAGGGCCTGATCGAAGCAGTGGCCGTGTCGCAGTTGGCGACTTTCGAGGCCGGCGTGATCTTTGCCCGCGCCGAGGGGATCATTCCCGCGCCCGAGTCCAACCATGCGATCCGGGCCGCCATCGACGAGGCGCTGCGCTGCAAGCAGAGTGGCGAGGCGAAGGTGATCTTTTTCAACCTGACCGGTCACGGTCACTTCGACATGGCTGCCTATGACCGGTATTTCGCAGGTGAACTCGAGGATTTCGAGTACCCCGCCGCAGCCATTCATGCTTCGCTCGAACATTTGCCGACGGTCGCATGATCGTCCCGATGCGGCTCGCCGTTTTTCTTCTAGTTCTTGCCAACCTGCTTTTTTTCGTATGGGCGCGGGGTTACCTCGGCATGCCGGTCAATCCAGACGCGCGGCGCCTAGGGCAGCAATTACTTGCCGATCAAATCAAGGTGATTGCGCGTGGCGAACCACCACGCACGGCCAGCAGGGGAGCGGAAACAGCATCCGAGAATTCGCTGGCGACAAGCTGCCGGTTGTGGAGTGAGCTGAGCAGTGCCGAGGCTGACCAGATCGAACGACTGTTGAGCGAACAGTTTGCGGACTTCAAGGCGAAGCGTCGCACGGTGGCAGAAAACAGTGGCTATTGGGTCTTCATTCCGCCCTTGGCCAGCAAGGAGGAAGTCGGCAAGAAAACAGCCGAATTGCAGCAGTTGGGAATTCAGGATTTTTTTGTGGTGCAGGCCGCCGGGCCCAACCAGTTGGCGATTTCACTGGGTGCCTACCGCACCGAGGAAGCCGCCAGTGCAGGACTTGCCACCCTGCAGGCGAAAGGGGTCAAATCTGCCCGCATGGCCGAGCGCAAGGCCCGGCCACCGTTCAATACCCTTGAAATTCAGGGTCCTGAAGCACGCGCAGATGCACTGCATCAGGCGATCGTCACGCGCTTGCCGAAGGCCAGCCCGCTGGCCTGCAGAATCAAGGAAGAGCTTACTCCATGAGCTTCATTGTCGGTTTGACCGGCGGCATCGGCAGCGGCAAGAGTACGGTCGCCGAGCTCTTTGCCGGGCGGGGTGCTGCCCTGGTTGATACGGATGTGATTGCGCATGCACTGACGGCTCCGCAGGGGGCTGCGATGGCAGCGATTGCCGCCACGTTCGGCGACAGCGTGCTGCAAGCGGACGGTGCGCTGGATCGTCCCGCCATGCGCAACCTGGTCTTCTCCGATCGTTACGCAAAGGCAAGACTCGAAGCGATCCTGCATCCGCTGATCCGGGAGCAGAGCGGGGCGCTCTGTGCGGCTGCCACGCAGTCCGGGCATGCGCCCTACGTGCTGCTGGTGGTTCCCCTGCTGGTCGAAACGGGCGGTTATCGCGAGCGCGCAGATCGGGTGCTGGTCGTCGACTGTGACGAGACGGTTCAGATCGCTCGCGTCATGGCACGGAGCGGTCTTGCCGTAGAAGCCGTCAAGGCGATCATGGCAACCCAGAGCTCACGGCGGGAGCGGCGAGCAGTGGCCGATGATCTGGTGCAGAATGATGGCGAGCTCGACGCCTTGTTGCCGCAAGTCGAGGCTCTGCACCGCTATTATCTTGAGCTGGCTCGGGCGAAAACGCATGCTGGCCGTTGAGGTTTTGCCGCATATGCTTCAGAATTATCAAAATTCCTGTTCCCCACGCTGGCGGCTGTGTGATCACATACGAATATCCTTTCAATGAACGCATCCGCACACTGTTGCGTCTTGAGGATTTGTTCCACAAGGCGAACGGTTTTCTGCAACGTGATGGCTCGCAGGAACATCATGTCGTCCTTCTGACCCTGTTCGAGATCCTCGATGTGGCTGGGCGCGCCGACCTGAAAATGGATCTGATTCAGGAACTCGAACGCCAGCGCCAGAGCCTGCTGAGCTATCGCAACAATCCGGACATCTCTGAAGATGCGCTTTCTGGTGCCCTCTACGAGATCGAGCAGGCATCGGCAGCGCTGCTCGGAATGACCGGCAAGATCGGCCAACATCTTCGTGACAACGACTGGCTGATGAGTATCAAGAGTCGTGCCAGCATTCCCGGTGGTGTCTGCGAATTCGATCTGCCTTCCTACCATTACTGGCGGCATCAGGATCCTGGGGTGCGACGTGACGCACTGGTCGCCTGGCTGCAGCCGATGCTGCCGCTACGTGATGCGCTGACCATCGTACTGCGCCTATTGCGCGCCAGTGGCCGTCCCGAGCATCACATCGCCGTCGGAGGCGCCTTCCAGTTGATGCTTGGCGGTAGCAGTTCCCAAATGGTTCGCATTTCACTCAAAATGCACGACCCTTACATTCCGGAAATCAGCGCCAACAAGTACGCGCTGAACATTCGCTTCATTCGACCCGATAGCGACCATCGGCCGCGTCATTGCGATAACGACGTCGAGTTCGACATGTTATTCTGCAATCTCTGACCGCCGCTTGACCGGAGGCCTGCAACACTGGTGGCACTTGGGTCCGGAACCCGCAGGCCGACCAGTTACACGAGCAGCAAGGACCGCTGAAATCCGGTACCATCCAGGAAGTTTTCAGGGCGCTACACTGCAATGGCCATCATCTCGCCTTACCGAAACAAACGCATCCTGATCATCGACGACGTGGCCGAAATGCGTAGCTCGATCCGCAGCCAGGTGAGCAGTCTGGGCGTCGAGCAGACCAGCGTTGCGGGGACCGTCCGGGATGCGCTCGAAATGCTCAAGACCAGCAATCGATTCGACATCATTCTTTGCGACTACTACCTCGGCGGCGCGACCGACGGTCAGCAGTTTCTCGAATATGTCCGCTCAAGCGGGATCATCAGCCGGTCGACACTGTTCCTGATGATCACCGCCGAACAGAGCTACACGTCGGTGATTACCGCCGCCGAGTGTCTGCCGGACGACTACCTGCTGAAACCCTTCACAGCGGATGCCCTCAAATCGCGTATCGATCGTTTGCTGGAAAAAAAGCGGCGACTGGCACAGATTGACAAGCTGCAGGACCAAGGCCGCTGGCAGGAAATGATCGTGGCCTGCGACGAAATTATCGCCGCGAAGGACAAATTCCTGTTGGACGCCCTGCGCGTCAAGGGCAACGCTCTGATCATGACCCAACGTTTTGACGAAGCCGTCGAATTCTACCAGCGCGCTCTGCAGATACGCTCGATGCCCTGGGCAAAACTGGGGCTGGCCAAGGCGTACCAGAGTAGTGGCCACCTGGAGCAGGCAAAGCATATGCTCAATGAGCTGCTGGCCGAGACACCGCGTTTTCTGGCGGCCTACGATGCCTTGGGCTGCCTGCTCCGGGAATCCGGGGAGTCCGACAGCGCACTCCGGGTTCTCGACAAAGCCTGCGAGATGTCCCCCAATTCACTGGCCCGCCATCGTGCGATTGCCGGGATTGCTGAAGAGACTGCAGATTTTGGTCGCGTCGAGAAAGCGCTGCGCACCGTCGTCCAGAAGACACGCAACTCGCCATTGCGCGACCTCAACGACTACGCCAATCTTGGCAATGCGCTGACCGAGCTCGGCGACACCGAACAGGCGATTTCCCTGATCAGCGAGGCCAAGAACAGCTTCCGGAATACCGGGGACACCACCTTGCTGGCTGCGGTGGAAGCGGTCGCGCAGCACAAGGCGGGCAATCCGGAACTGGCGCAGCAGGCGTTGGAACGGGTCATGCAGGGAGGGACCCAGGGCCTGTCGGAAGCGGCGAAACTGGCTGTTGCCAAGGCCTGCCTGGTTCACGGTCGGCACGACGAAGCCGAGAAGATACTCAAGGATGTCGTCCAGAACAATCCGGACCAGACCGTCCTGCATGCCAGCATCACCCAGATGATGAAAACCCACGGCAATGCCGAGCGTGCGGAAACGCTGATCAGCAACAGCAACGCAGAGATCATCCAGATCAATGACGAGGCCGTCCGAAAGGGACAGGCAGGTGATTTCAAAACCGCCGCGGCGATGCTCAGGGAGGCCGCGGAACGTTTGCCCGGCAACCCGCAGATTATCGCCAACGCCGCCTATGCGCTGTTCCTCGATGTCTACACCAATGGGGTTGACGCGGACAAGCTGAGCGATGCACATCGCTACCATCAGATGCTGCTGGCCAAGAACCAGCGCCATCCCCGGCTGGGTCCAATTGCCACCCTGGTGGCGAAGATCCAGCGCAAGTACAAGCTGCCGGCCATCTCATGAAGTCCGTAAAAGCCATTTCGGTTTTACCCATGCATCAGGAGCATTCATGAAATTCTGGTCATGCGTTCTGGTCATGCTCGCCAGCGCGCTGCTGTCCACCGGCGGCCTGGCCGCTGAGCCGCTGCTCAAGTTCGGCGTCGGCCTCTTCCAGCCGAACCGGGACAAGAACGATGCCACCTATCGCCCGCTCGCCGATTACCTCGCGGCCAGGCTCAATCGACCGGTCGTACTGCGCACCGTCGATAGCTGGGA
Source organism: Candidatus Accumulibacter cognatus (assembly GCF_000584975.1). Taxonomy (NCBI): domain Bacteria; kingdom Pseudomonadati; phylum Pseudomonadota; class Betaproteobacteria; genus Candidatus Accumulibacter; species Candidatus Accumulibacter cognatus. Next base: position 12,017 of record NZ_JDST02000052.1, read on the forward strand.
AGGTCTGGCCAAGTCTCTTGCCAACGGTGAAACCGACATCGCCCTGATGGGACCCTGGGGCTATGTGCTCGCCAACAACGAAGCGGGCTCGCAGGTGGTGGCCAGCATCCTTTACGACAATAAGCCCGAATATCATGCGATCATCGTTACCCATCCCGATTCTGGAATCCAGACGGTTGCCGATCTCAAGGGTAGGACCTTCGCCTTCGGCGACAAGGGATCCACTTCCGGCTACCTGATCCCGCTGCACTTCTTCATGACCCAGGGGATCAATCCAGACAGCTATTTCGCCAAGGTGCTGCATGCTCCGCACCAGGCGATTGAAACACAGGTGACACAAGGCGTCCTGGATGCCGGTGCCGACTACAACCGCAACCGCACGGCGATGATCGAACAGGGGCTGATCCGGGCAGATCAGTCGAAGATCATCTGGCAATCGGCGCCGTTGCCGAACGACGCCGTGGCCGTCAGTCGGGCACTGTTCGCCGACCAGGCACTGGTTGCCCGTCTGCAGGCAGCGTTGCTCGACGTCGGCCAGGCCCTGAATACGCAGCCCAATCTGTTGCCACCCCATTACACCGGCTTTGTGATCCGCGACAACGGTTTTTACAAACCAATCCGTGATGCCGGTCTGGCCACCGGCAAACTGCGGCCGAAGTGACGCGTAGCTGGTGCGCGCGCCTTGCCGAGCGCCTGGCGAAGGGTTGCAGCGGTCGCTCTGCTTTTCTCGCTCTGACCCTGATCTACTTCCTGCTGGTCGCAGCCTGTTTTGGTTCACTGGCTGGAGAAGGGGAGTTGTCGCTGGGGCGTAACCCGGTTCGAAACCTGTTGAGGACCGCGGTAGAGTTCGCCCGCCCGAGTTTCGTCGATGTCTGGTTGGGCAACCCGGAATTCGCGTATCGCAGCGATGACGGCACGCTGCTGCGTGTCGAAAATCGCCGCACGGTCGAACTGGAGTACCTTGCCGGGCTCGCTGGCGCTACCTGGACGACGATACGCATTGCTACCCTGGGATCATTGCTCGGCGCCGTGCTGGCCTTGCCGTTGGCGGTACTGACGGCGCGCAACCTGGCGGCGCCGGGGCAACTTGCCTGGCTGGCGAAAGCCACTCTCGACGTCGCACGTTCGATCCACACCCTGGTTTTTGGTCTGGTGTTGGTCGGAATCGTCGGCCTCGGGCCGACTGCCGGCATCCTGGCCATCGCTCTGCACAGCATGGGCAGTTATGGGAAACTCTTCGCCGAGTCAATCGAGACTCTCGACATCGCCTCGATCGATGCGGTGCGCAGCGTTGGTGCTGGGCCGGTACAGGTGTTCTTCAATGCCATCTGGCCCGCTGTCCTTCCCCAGTTTGTATCCAGCCACCTCTATATCTGGGAGTTCAACATCCGTGATTCGACGATTCTCGGCATCATCGGCGCAGGTGGCCTTGGCCTACTGATCACCGAAGCCATCTCGCTCTTTCAGTGGGGACGGCTGGCGACGGTGCTGATCGTGGTTGTGTTCCTGGTTGCCTCTTTCGACGCCATCAGCCGGCGCATTCGCCTGGCTCTGCTGTGAGCGCCGCCGCATCCTCTGCCGTCATCTCACTGCAAGCCGTGACCTGTGTCGCGGAGGGGCGCGCCTTGCTCGACATCAACGAACTCAGTATCACCGAGGGCGAGCGCATTGCCATCGTCGGTCACAATGGGGCCGGCAAGTCGACCCTACTGAGACTGCTGAGCGGCTTCATGCGACCCGCGCATGGCACGCTGGACGTGCTTGGCCACGCGCTGGCAGAACCCATGTCCGCTACCGAGTTGCGCGCGCTGCGCCAGGAAGTGGGACAGGTATTGCAGGGCCTGCATCTGGTTGCCCGGCTGTCGGCACTGGAAAACGTGCTGATCGGCGGTCTCGGCCGCGTGCGCGGCTGGCGCGGCTGGACGCGTTGCTATCCGGCACACGAAACAGAGCTGGCAGCACAGGCCTTGCAAGCGGTTGCTCTTCTGGACCGCGCGCATACCCGTACAGACCGGCTGTCGGGTGGCGAGAAGCAGAAGGTGGCGATCGCCCGTCTCCTGATGCAGCGGCCGCGCCTGATTCTTGCCGATGAGCCGACCGCCGCTCTCGATCCCTCGGCTGCCGCCGAGGTGTGCCAGTTGTTGGTCGAGGCTGCCCGGCAAGCGACGCTCATCAGCGTCGTCCACAACCCCGTGCTGCTGCCCTTGCTGGCCGGCCGGGTGATCGGCCTCAGGCAGGGGCGGATTGCCTTCGACCTGCCGCTTAACGATCTCGATCATCAGGAACTGGCCAATCTTTATCAGCGCTAGTGATGGTTCATGCTGACTCCCGTCCAGGGGCGCAGGGAAGCACGCCTGTTTGCGTGCCCGCGGTTACTGTTCGTCCTCATGATGGGCAAGATTGCGCTGCATCAGCGCGAAGAACCGGTCGTAGAATGGCCCGGCAGGGATCGTTTCGCTGGCTACCTTGACCAGCGAATCTTCGCTGGGCGTCAGCGGAATCGAGACCGAGCCGATTGCGCTGACGCCGACGGTCGCCGAGTTCGGGTTCTTCTTGAGCACGTAGCGGTCCTGAATGGCGTTCACATACACGGTCGAGAGCTTGCCGAGACGGCCTTCCGGGGCGCAGACGACATTGAACGCAATCTGTACATGCACCTCGCTTTCGGGCTGGAAATGCTTGCTAGCACTGATGAAATCAGGTTTCACCGTAGTCGGTAGGTAGCCTTGGCTGAGCAGCGTCCGGCGCGCAGCCTCACAGGTTGCTTCGGCGCTGGCGTCAAACAGTCGCGAGAAAGTCTCGTTGGCTTCGAAACCTTCGTTCTGGTAAACCGCGACCCTGCCCGGCGTGCTGCCACAGCCGGACAGCAGGCCGGTCAGAAGCAGCAACATGCCGGCAATGACTCGAATCAATGCGCCTCATCCCAGTTCATGCCGACGCCGACATCGACTACCAGTGGCACGCGCAGGGCAGCCCATTCAGTCATCAGGCGCGGCAGTTGGGCGCGGACCCAGGGCAACTCGGCTTCCGGGGCTTCCAGGACGAGTTCGTCATGCACTTGCAGCAGTAGCCGCGTCTGCAGGCGCTCGGCGTCGAGCCAGCGCTGCACGACGATCATCGCTGATTTGATCAGGTCGGCAGCCGATCCCTGCATCGGTGCGTTGATCGCTGCGCGTTCGGCGCCCTGACGGCGCGCGGGCAGGCTGGAATGGATTTCGGAAAGCCAAAGACGACGCCCGAAAACGGTTTCGACATAACCTTGGGCCTTGGCCGCCGCACGCGTTTTTTCCATGTAGGCGGCAACGCCCGGATAGCGCGCGAAATAGCGCTCGATATACGCTTGCGCGGCACCGCGTGTCAGGTCGAGCTGACGGGCGAGGCCAAAAGCGCTCATGCCGTAGATCAGCCCGAAGTTGATGACCTTGGCGACACGACGCTGGTCGGGGCCGACGTCGCCCGTCGCGACGCCAAAAATCTCGGCGGCGGTGGCACGATGTACGTCTTCACCCTGGGAAAAGGCTGCGAGCAGACGCGCGTCTTCCGAGAGGTGCGCCATGATTCGCAGCTCGACCTGTGAATAGTCGGCTGAGACGATGCGGCTTCCCGGCGGCGCGATGAATGCCGCGCGAATGCGCCGTCCTTCGGTGGTGCGCACCGGGATGTTCTGCAGATTGGGGTCGCTTGAAGCCAGCCGGCCGGTCACTGCGACCGCCTGCGCGTAGCTGGTGTGCACACGGCCGCTGCTGGCATTGACCATTTTCGGCAGCTTGTCGGTATAGGTGCCCTTGAGTTTTGCGAGCTGTCGCGATTCGAGCAGGATCTTTGGCAACGGGTAGTCGAGCGCAAGTTCAGAGAGCACCTCCTCGTCGGTCGACGGCGTTCCAGAGGCAGTCTTCCTTTTCACGGGCAGGCCAAGCTTGTCGAACAGGATTTCGGCCAGTTGTTTGGGCGAGTTGAGGTTGAACGGCTGGCCGGCCGCTACGTGCGCCTTCGCTTCGAGTTCAAGCAGGCGTTTGCCGATTTCGTGGCTCTGCTGCTTGAGCAGTTCGGCATCGATCAGGACGCCGGTTCGTTCCATGCGAAAAAGGATGTCGCGTACCGGTATCTCGATGTTTTGATAAATGTACCGCAGACCGGCGTCGGCGGCGATCTGCGGATACAGCCGTTCGTGCAGACGCAGGCAGAGGTCGGCGTCTTCGGCGGCATACCCGGAAGCCTGGTCGATCGCCACCTGGTCGAAGCCGATCTGCTTCGCGCCCTTGCCGCAGAGTGCCTCGTAGGGGATCGTCGTGAGGCCGAGGTGGCGGGTCGCGAGCTGGCCGAGATCGTGACCGCGAACACCGTCCTTGCCGGATTCGAGGACATACGATTGCAGCAGGGTGTCGTGTTCCACACCGGCGAGATGAATGCCGTGGTTGGCCAGCACATGCTGGTCGTACTTGAGGTGCTGGCCGATCTTCGCGTGTCGTGGCGATTCGAGCCAGGGTTTGAGACGCGCCAGCACTTCGGCGCGCGGCAGTTGCGCCGGTGCATCGGGGTAGTGGTGGGCAAGCGGCAGGTAGACCGCTTCTCCAGGCCCGACCGCCAGCGATACGCCGACGAGGCGGGCGGCGAAGGGGTCGAGGCTGGTGGTTTCGGTATCGAGCGCGGTCAAGGGTGCGTTCCCGATCTTCTCGAGCCAGCGCTCGAAAGCCGGCCAGTCGAGGATCGTTTGGTAAGCCGCGCGGTGCGCAGCGGAGGCCAGCTGGTCGGCCTGGGTGCTCGGCGCAGCGGCCGGCAGCGCGCCATCGTCCATCGTCATGCGACTGGCGCCATCGTCCTGTCCCTGTACTTCCTTGAGCCAGCTGCGCATCTCGTAGTGCGAGAAAATTTCGATCAGTCGTTCGCGATCGAGGGGGCGGGGCTTGAGGTCGGACGGCGCCAGCGCCAGGTCGAGGTCACGGCGCACCGTCACCAGGCGGCGTGCCAGCGGCAGGAAATCGAGTGCTCGCCGCAGGTTCTGCCCGACGACACCGCCGATGTCAGGCGCGGCAGCGATCACCCCGTCGAGCGAACCGTACTGCGCGAGCCATTTGATCGCCGTCTTGGCGCCGACCTTGTCGACACCGGGAACGTTATCGACCGTGTCGCCGATCAGCGCCAGGTAGTCGACGATGCGTCCTGCCGGCACGCCGAATTTGCTGATCACGCCAGCTTCGTCGAGCAATTCGTTGCTCATCGTGTTGACCAGGCTGACCCGTGGGCCGACCAGTTGTGCGAGATCCTTGTCGCCGGTCGACACTACCACCTGTACGCCCTGAGCCGCCGCCTGCGTCGCCAGCGTACCGATCACATCATCGGCTTCGACGCCGTCAAACATCAGCAGCGGCCAGCCAAGTGCCTTGATCGCCGCGTGCAGGGGTTCGATCTGGCGCACCAGATCATCGGGCATCGGCGGGCGGTTGGCCTTGTACTGCGGGTACCAGTCGTCGCGGAAGGTCTTGCCCTTGGCGTCGAAGACGCAGCCCTTATAGTCGATTCCCGACGTCTGGTAGTCGCTTTCGAGGCGGCGCAGCATGTTCAGTACGCCATGCAGCGCACCGGTTGGCTCGCTCTGCGTCGTGCGCAGGTCGGGCATGGCATGAAAAGCGCGATAAAGGTAGGACGATCCGTCGACCAGTAGCAGGGTGGGCATGGGCGGGCCATAAAGGGATTGGAAGGGCGTGACTTGGTCGCTAGAGCGTGAGGCCATGGGCAGGTCGCTTCTGTCCGTCCGGCGAGTTCCCGGCATTATCGCAGAGTTCCTTCATGTGAAAGTCGCGTGCGACGCACGCCTCTCCCTCCTTACTGTTTGCGGGGGCGAAGGAGGGGTTTTGCGGAGCACTGCGCGGCGCCGCCGCAGTCGGCCCGCGCTGCAGCGTGGGCCGTGAGAGGGAGCAGGAAAGAGGAAAACGGTCATGACTTCCATGATCGGGGGGCCCGGAAGAGTCATGACCGTTAGGTCGACGACCCTGTCGCCATCGGCTCGGCAAGCGCAGGCTGCTGCTCAATCTATACTACAATTCACTTTGATCGGTGAACTGCTCACTGATCGATTAATCACCCAGGGATATTCCTCATGCGTCGCTTTCTCGCCCTCTTTGCCCTGCTGATGGTCGCTGCCGCGCCGGCGTCTGCCCAGAACCGGACGGATTTGCAGCCCTTGCCGGCAGTCCCGCCGCCGCCGCCGGAGATGGCGCCCTTTGATGCGGCCTTGGAACCGGAGGTGACGATCATCAAACGCGAAGGCGATACCGTCGAGGAACACCGGATCAAGGGCAAACTCTACAAGATCAAGGTGACACCGGCGCACGGTGTTCCCTACTACCTGGTTGACCGGGAGGGTGACGGAAACTTCAGCAGGGAGACCATGGGGACTCCCGATCTCAGTGTCCCCACCTGGGTGATCGGGACCTTCTGACGATCTGTCCGTCCTTGCTATCGTCCATCCGCGCCTGACGCCATGTCGGTGTTCACCCCGCTGAGTGCCGAGCAGGCGGCAGCCTGGCTTGAGAACTACGCAGTGGGTACCCTGCAGACACTCGCCGGAATTGCCGAAGGCGTCCAGAACACGAACTTCTTTCTCGACACGACGCTTGGCAGTTACGTACTGACCATTTTCGAGCAGGCTCCGGGTGAGCAACTTTCTTTTCACATGCAATTGCTGGCGCACCTGGCTGGGCAGGGCATTCCCTGTCCGGCACCTGTTGCCAACCGCCGTAACGAGTACTTCGGCCAACTCCAGGGCAAGCCGGCAGTGCTCGTCAGCCGGCTGCCGGGGAGCACCGAGAGCAATCCGAACCTGGCACAATGCGCGGCGATCGGTGGCATGCTGGCCGAGCTGCATGTCGCCGCGCAGACCTGCCCGATCCAGTCGGCACATCAGCGCGATGGCGCTTGGTGCACGCGCGTTGCTGTACAGATCGAGCCCTGGTTGGATCGGGACGATGCTGAACTGTTAGGTGACGAAGTGCGGTATCAGCAGCGCGCGCGGCCGATTAACCTGCCGCGTGGCATCATCCATGCCGATCTGTTTCGCGACAACGTTCTCTTTGTCGGCGACCAGGTGAGCGGCCTGCTCGACTTTTATTTTGCGGGTGTCGACGACCTGCTGTTTGATCTGGCGGTGACCGTGAACGATTGGTGTGCCACTGCGACTGGCGGGCTCAACAGCGAACGCTGCGCCGCACTTCTTGCCGCTTATGGCCGGCGGCGTCCATTGTCGGCCAGCGAGCAGGCCGCCTGGCCAATATTGTTGCGCGCAGCCGCACTGCGTTTCTGGACCTCGCGCCTGTACGATCACCATTTGCCACGGCCCGGCGAACTGGTCATCAAACGCGATCCGGATGCCTACCGTAGCATCCTGCTGGCGCGGCGCACACTGGACTGTCACGACGGCCGGCTGGTGGCCGCAGCCGCGCAGGGTGGCTAGCATCAGCTATCGTCAGGTCTGCGCCCACATGCTCAAGGAATCCTTTCCGATCCCCGCGCCAATGTTCAACGGCGCTAGCCGCTGCGTCGATGTCGGCAATGTCTTCGACTGGTTCAGACAAGGCTGGGCGATCTTTCTCGCCAATCCGGGGGTCTGGATGACGATGACAGTCATCCTGATGGTCATTTTGTCTGGTTTGGCGATTGTTCCCTGGTTTGCCGAAGCCGCAGCTTGTTTGCTGACGCCCCTTCTGGCTGCCGGTCTCTTGCTCGCCTGCAGGAAAATAGAGCGCGACCAGAAGCTCGAAATCCGCGATCTTTTCGCCGCTTTCCAGAGCCACTCCGGTGGCCTGGTGGTGCTCGGGGTGTTCTACATGCTGGCCATGCTCGGCGCGGGGCTGCTGGGCGCGCTGCCGTCGCGGATCCTCTGCGCGCTGATTGCCCTGTCCATTTGGTTTGCATCGGCGCTGATGGTCTTCAACAGATTGCAGCCGGTCGACGCGCTCAAGGCGAGCATCCGTGCCTGCCTCAAGAACTTCCTGGTTTTTCTGGTCTACGGTCTGATCAGTCTGATACTCTGCTTCTTCGCAGCGTTGCCCATCGGGCTCGGCTTCCTGGTTCTCGGGCCGGTGCTTGCCGGTTCGGTGTATGCCTCCTATCGTGATATTTTCATTGCCGTCTGAGCGACCTGATGACATGCAAGCACTGACTCTTCCTGCTGCCCAAGGCTGGCGCTGGCTGGCCGATGGTTTTCGGATCTTTCGCAAGAATCACCTGATGCTCACTTTTCTGGTCGTCAGCTATTGGGTATTGATGGCTCTGGTGAATATCATTCCCGTGCTCGGCACGGTGGCGACGACGCTGTGCATCCCGGCCTTTTCGGTCAGTCTGATGAATGCCTGCCGCCGCATCGAGCAAGGTGCGCCCCTTTCTCCGCGGCTTCTGTTCTCGGGTTTTGCCAGCAACCTGCGCGGCTTGCTGATCCTGGGGGCTCTCTATCTGGCGGCAACGGTCGGGATTCTCGCCGTTTCCGGGCTGGTAGACGGCGGTGCGCTGATGGCAATGATGCTGGCCGGCCAGAAACCTGCTGAGGGGGTGGTAAACGATGGCAGCCTGCTGCTGGCCACCCAGATCGCGCTACTCTTCTTGTGTCCGCTGATCATGGCCTATTGGTATGCGCCGGTGCTCGCCGGCTGGCATGGCTTGCCGCCTGCCAAGGCGCTCTTCTTCAGTTTCGTCGCCTGCTTGCGCAACTGGCGCGCCTTTCTGGTTTATTCGTTGGCCATCATGGTTGTCGCGACCTTGCTGCCCGGGCTTTTCATCGGCATTCTGGCGACCCTGCTGCCCGGCAGCGCAGCGCTGTTGGCGGTGCTGATGACGGCATTGCTGATCCTCGTTCTTGCGCCAACGCTGTTTGCCAGCTTTTACATCAGTTACCGCGACGTTTTCGTCACCATTGAAGACAATGCCTGATCGCTCCAGCGACCGGCCCCTGGGAATTTTTGGTGGCACCTTTGACCCGGTTCATTACGGTCACCTGCGTCTTGCCGAAGAGGCTGCAGACGCTCTTGATCTCGCCGGGGTGCGCTGGATTCCAGCCGGTCAGCCGGCGCTGCGCAGCAGGCCGCAAGTGATCGCGCGGCAGCGCTTGGCGATGGTGCGCCTGGCGATTGCCGACAACCCGCGCTTCTCGGTCGATGCCGCCGAGGTCGAAGCGGATCGGCCAAGTTTCACCGTGCCAACCCTGGAACGCTTGCGCCAGCTCGATCAGTGTGGGAGGCAACGGCCACTGGTGCTGCTGGTAGGTGCCGACGCCTTTGCCGGCCTGCCCGCTTGGCATCGCTGGCGGTCGTTGTTCGATCTGGCGCACCTCGCGGTTGCGCAGCGTCCTGGGTTTCCGATCGATGGTGCCAGTCTGCCGGCAGATCTGGCGAGCTGCTATCGTGACCGCTTCTCTGCCAGTCCGGCAGCATTGGCCGAATCGCCCGCCGGACGTATCGTCCCCTTCACGATGAGCCAGTTGGCGATCTCGGCGACACAGATTCGCGGCCTGTTGACGAAGGGCCGCAGTTCCCGCTACTTGCTGCCCGACGAAGTCATCGCTTATATTCAAACCGAAAACCTTTACCCGGAGTACTGATTTGCCCATACCATTGCCCCAACTGGAAAAACTCGTGGTCGACGCGCTTGAAGACATCAAGGCCCGTGATATCGAGGTCATCAATACCAGTCGCCTGACCGCACTTTTTGACCGCATGGTCATCGCCTGTGGCGACTCCAACCGTCAGGTCAAATCGTTGGCCCAAAACGTTCAGGACAAGGTTCGTGCCGCCGGCGGGCAAGTCCTCTCCTGCGAAGGCGAGGCACTCGGCGAGTGGGTGCTGATCGACCTCGCCGACATCATCGTGCATGTCATGCAACCGGCCGTTCGCAGCTATTACAAATTGGAAGAATTGTGGGGTGGTAAGGGACCGTTACGCGTGCAGAGGATTGCCGTCGAGGCTACGGTCACCGGTGGGGAATGAAACTCGCCATCCTCGCGGTCGGCCACAAACCGCCCGTATGGGTGGCCCAGGGCTGCGCCGAGTACGTCAAGCGCATGCCCCGCGAATTGCCTTTGTCGATCGTCGAAGTCAAACCGGAACCACGGGGATCGAAAAGTCGAGAACAATTACTCGCCGCCGAGAAGGTCCGCCTGCTGATGGCCTTGCAGGGTTATCAGCGAATGGTCATACTTGACGAGCGCGGCGCCGATCTGCCGACGCTGCAACTTGCCGATCGCCTCGCTTGCTGGATGCGCTCCGGGGGGGCGACGGCCTTCGTCATCGGTGGTGCCGATGGCATTGACGAAGCCTTGAAACAACAGGCCGACGAAGCGATTCGCTTGTCGAGCCTGACCTTGCCTCATGCCTTGGCGCGGCTGATTCTCTGTGAACAGCTTTATCGCGCGATCAGCATCGTCCGCAATCATCCTTACCACAGGGAGAGTTGATTGATGTCCGTCGACATGCCGTATTCGCGCCTGCATCTGGCTTCGCGTAGCCCACGCCGGCGCGAACTGCTGACACAAATCGGTGTTGCCTTCGATACCATCCTGCCACGCAATTCACCCCGTGACGACCCTGCCCTAGACGAAACACCGCTGCCCGGTGAGAACCCGAACAGCTACGTCGAGCGTATCGCTCGCAGCAAGGCGGAACATGGCTGTCGTGTTGTTCGTTGGCGAAAGCTCTTCCCGCAACCGGTTCTGGCAGCGGACACCACGGTCGAACTGGCCGGCGAACTGATCGGCAAACCGCGTGACGCCGAGGATGCCAGGCGTATCCTGAAGCGCTTGTCCGGCGACACGCATCGAGTCCTGACGGCAGTGGCCATCGGCTTCGAAGATTGCATCGAACTGGCCCTGTCGATCAGCGAGGTGCGTTTTCGCCTTCTCGATGATGACGAGATTCGTCACTATGTCGCCAGCGGCGAAGCGATGGACAAGGCTGGCGCTTACGGCATCCAGGGGCGTGCCGGCATGTTCATCGAGTATCTGGCGGGCAGCTACAGCGGCGTGATGGGTTTGCCGCTATGCGAAACGGCACAGTTGCTGAAGCACTTCGGTTTCAGACTGTAGCTAACGCTTTTCGAAGATCGGGAATACCGATCATGGGCAGCAGCGGCAGCGAATATGACGACATCGGTACGCAGGTGTTCGCCGAGCAGATCGCCATGATCTATCGGCTGACGCCTCACCTGCTGGCGATGTCGATGATCGGTTCGACGCTGCTCCTGCTCACGCTCTGGCCGTCGGCGCCACACGCGCTGGTGCTGGGCTGGTACGCACGGCACCATCATGAGGTTCGTACGCCGAGGAATGGCGTGCTGCTCGGCATTGCCGAACTGCTGTTTGCCACACCGCTGTCGGAGCAGCAGCGCAGTCTTCTCGATACCCTCTACCGTTCTGGCCAGGGCCTGCTGGGGATGATCAACGACATCCTCGACTTCTCCAAGATCGAAGCCGGCAAACTGGAACTTCGGAAGGAAGACTTCAACCTGCAGCGCCCTGCTCGGAGAGCTGGTCAATGGATTCGGCGCCACTGCTGGCAGCAAGGATGTGGCCCTCTCCGTGCATATTGCCAACAATATCCCAAGCAGCGTGCATGGCGATGCGCTGCGCCCTCGTCAGGTACTGACCAACCTGGTCGGAAACGCGATCAAGTTTACTGAATCGGGGGAGGTTTCGGTGTCGGTCTCCTCTTGGAGAGCAACGCTTGTGCTTTTCCGTACGGGACTCCGGCGTTGGTTTGTCAGCAGAAGATAGGACGCACATTTTCGACGCCTCTACCCAGGCCGATTTTTCGCACGCGCGTCGCTACGGCGGTACCGGGCTTGGCCTGGCAATCTCCCAGCAGATCGTCACCTTGATGGCCGGCACGATGGGTGCCCACAGTACGCCGGGCAAGGGATCGACCTTCTGGTTCGAGGTGCCGTTTCAGGCTGCCCAGCAAAACCCGGCCAATGCGGCAGCACGGCCACTCGCTTCAGCCGTCGAACGGCGTCTGTCAGGGCAGGTGCTGCTGGTTGAAGACAACGCCGTCAACCAACTGGTCACGCAAGCGTTTCTTGAAGCTTTCGGATGGCAGGTCAGTCTGGCTGAAAATGGACTGCAGGCGGTTGAAAGAACCGCCGTCCAGCGCCTTGATCTTGTCCTGATGGATTGCCAGATGCCGGAAATCGACGGTTTCGAAGCAACTCGACGGATCCGGGCTCGTGAACGGGCACTGGGTACCAGCGAGCAGTATGGCATCCCGATCATCGCCCTGATGGCCAACGCCTTTGAAGGTGACCGCGAGCGCTGCTTCAGTACCGGCATGAATGATTTCATCGCCAAACCGTTCAAGCAGGCCGAACTGTATTCGGTCCTGGCAAGCTGGCTGTGAGGAACCGGTTTGTTGTTCCGCATACCCCTCGCCGGCGAAGCCCTGTCGTATCTCCAGGCGATTGATCGGATGGGAATGTGAAACGACGACCTAAGGTGATTTCCTCATTTT
>NZ_JDST02000053.1:0-64943 GCF_000584975.1 Candidatus Accumulibacter cognatus
CGACAACGGTATACGTATGCAGGTGTTGGCGCAATGTCCTCTGGCGGCAGCACACGCCCCCTCGAACGCCGCGGCTATGCCGTGGCCGTCATCAGCAGTGTCCTTTCGGCAACGCTGCGAAACCCGGGTCGCGCGGGCCTCAGCCGTGCGGCGGCTGAGGCCCGGCGACGGGCACGGGTGGCGCGAGGCCCCACGGCCACCCGCAGGCAACCCGCCGGCAACCCGCCGGGGAAATCAGCAGTGCCGGCATGCTGCCGATCGCCATCGGGATCGGCACCGACCCGAGCTTCCGTGCGCCGATGGCCATCGTCGTCATCGGCGGCCTGATCAGCTCGACCTTCCTCAGCCTGCTGCTCATCCCGATCGTCTTCGCCTTCGTAGACGACGCCATCGCCTGGAACCGCCAGCACCTGCCTAAGCCGCGCGCATGAGCGAGCACCCGTTCGCCGGCCTGTCCCGGTCGACGCTCGAAAACGGGCCATTTCTGGCATGGCCGTCCAGGCCCCGCCTGCGCATCGGGCGCAGCGTATCGGCCGGTCAGCCCAGTCCGGAAGGCTTCGGGTATCATTGGCGAAAACGCATTCCCGGCAGGACCTGACCTTACGCAATACGCTTTCGCACCCTCGACTGACGGCGGCAGAAGCGCTGAAACTTCCGCGCCGCCGCAGCCGGCCCGCGCTGCGGCGCGGGCAGTGGAAGGGGTCGGGGGATAAGAGGGGGAATTCGCGGAGCATGCTCCGCGCCCATCGAACGATGCCGGCGCGCAGGCCGGCATGCGCCGGAAAGGGCTACCGATGATGACAATCGACTGGACGCATGCCTGGCTCGGCGAGGTGCCGGCCCTGATCGCCCGCCCGCGGGCAGCGATCGGCCCATTGCCGACGGTGCTGTGGTTTCATGGCTGGAGCGCCGACAAGGAAGTGCATCGCAGCGAGCTTGCGCAGCTTGCCGGTGCCGGCTTGCTGGCGGTGGGAATCGACTCCGTCGGCCACGGCGAGCGCCAGCCGCCCGAGCTTGCGCAGCACCTGGCGCGATCCGCGCGCGAAGCCCAGCCGCTCTTCGATTCGCTGGTTGCCGAAACCGTCGATGAAGTGCCGATGCTGGTGGATAGGCTGATCGATCGCGGGGGGGCCGATGCGGAGCGAATCGGTGCCGCCGGCGTTTCGATGGGCGCTTGCATCGTCTATGGCGCGATTGCTCGCGAACGCCGGCTGCGTGCCGCCGTCGCGTTGCTCGGTTCGCCCGCCAGGGGGCGTCCGGACGGTTCTCGGCTGGCGGTCGATCGTTTCTTTCCAAGCGCTCTCCTGTCGGTGACCGCGGGAGCTGACGTAGTCGTTCCCCCCGCGGCCGCGGCAGCGCTACACGCCGAGCTGACGGACTGGTATCGCAACGATCCCGACCGGCTGTGCCATCAATCGTTTCCCGACGCCGAACACCTGATGAAAGAAACGGACTGGCAGCAGGCAATCGATTCGGCGTGTGCCTGGCTGCTTCGCTTCCTTGCTCCAACCGGCGGCAGGCTGGAGTAGACTGGCGCGATGCCCAGGTTACGCCTCGATCCACCCCGCAGCGAAGACGAAGCGCCGGAAGTCGAGGTGGTGATCGAGGTGCCGCGCGGCAGTTTCCTCAAGCGCGGCGCCACGGGGCGTGTCGATTTCGTTTCACCCCTGCCCTGCCCCTTCAACTACGGCTCCGTCCCCAACTTCCTCGGTCTCGAGGGCGATCTGCTCGACGCGCTGGTACTCGGACCCCGCCTGCCCTTCGGTACCCGCCTGCGGGTGCGCGCCTGGGGGGCGGTGACCCTCACCGACCGCGGCATGAGCGACGACAAGCTGATCTGCAGTGCGTACGCGCTGACCCCGGCGGAACGCCGGAACGTCCTGCGCTTCTTCCGCTTCTACGCGCGCTGCAAGGCTTTCCTGAACTTCTGGCGCCACCGCCCCGGTCGCAATGCCTGCGAAGGCTGGTGCGCCGCGTCGCTGGCGATCGCTCGCGCCGAACCCTTGCGCGGGCCGTGGCGGGGGCCACGGACCCGCTTCTGATCGATCAGCGGCTGCGGATCGGAGACGGCAGGCTGCACCCAGGCGATCCCCCGTTTCACTTTGAGCAGATGCCCCCCGCACGACCTCACGGTGGCACCACACTGTTGTTTGTACGCAACACCCGCTATCCAGTTGTTGTTGCCGGAATCGGGATGCTGCTTGACCACACGGGCATTCCCGGCTGAAACTTGGCACTCGTTTTCTCAACCCTTTTGATTCCAAGGAGATCGATATGCCTGTCACAACTGAAGAGGTGCTTTCGCGCTGAGTCCTCCGGCATATCGTTGCCCGGAACTCGTGCATGAGACGAATCCGGGCCGGGAAAAGAAAACCCCTGGCCATCCAGCCCAGGGGTTTTTTATTGCCCATGCCGTTTAAGCGCGACAACGCGCACCGGCACCCGGATTCCAATTCGAGCGGCCCGTATCGAGCCAGGGCAGCTCAAGGCAACACATTGGAATCAACATGGGCATTCAGATTGAATTCAACAAAGGGCGCGTGCCCGTCAAGGTGTGGACGCGCAACATCGAACCCGAGGCGATACGGCAGCTGCTGAACGTCGCTTCACTTCCGGTCGTGCATGGTCATGTCGCCGCCATGCCCGATGTACACGCTGGCATCGGTGCGACGGTCGGCAGCGTCATCCCGACCAGGAAAGCGATCATTCCTGCTGCCGTCGGCGTCGATATCGGCTGCGGCATGAACGCAGTGCGCACGTCGCTGAGCGCCGGGCAACTGCCGGATAACCTGCGCAGCCTGCGCATGGGGATCGAGGAGATGGTGCCGCTCGGCTTCAACATGCACCCGGCCAGCCGCATGCGTGGCAGTGCCTTGCAGCGCGTCGGCCGGGCGCTGAGCGACCGGCTGGACCGCATCGTCGGCCAGCATCCGGGGCTGATGAAAATGCAGCGGCGCTTCAACGAAACCTGGCTGTGCCAGATCGGCACGCTGGGTGGCGGCAACCATTTCATCGAACTGTGCCTGGACGAAGCGGATCGCGTCTGGATCATGCTGCACTCGGGCTCGCGCGGCATCGGCAACATCATCGGCCGCTATTTCATCGCGGCGGCGCAGAACGACATGCGCCGGCATCAGATGCATCTGCCGGACAAGGACCTGGCCTATTTTTCGGAAGGCTCGGGGCTGTTCGATGAATATGTCGAGGCCGTGAACTGGGCGCAGGACTACGCCCTGCTCAACCGCCAGCGCTTGCTGGCAGCGGTGATCGAGGTGCTGAAGCGGCAGCTGCCGACGTTCAGCCTGGAGGCCGAGGCGATCAACTGCCACCACAACTACGTGGCACGCGAAACCCATTTCGGCGAAGCCTTGTTCATCACCCGCAAGGGCGCCATTTCGGCCCGCGCGGGCGAGCTGGGCATCATTCCCGGCAGCATGGGCGCGAAGTCCTACATCGTACGCGGCCTGGGCAATGCGCAGTCCTTCTGTTCCTGCTCTCACGGCGCCGGGCGGAGGATGAGCCGCAGCGCTGCCAAAAGCCGTTTCAGCCGTTTTGATCTGGAAGCACAGACGGCAGGCATCGAGTGTCGCAAGGATGGCGGGGTAATCGATGAAATCCCCGGTGCCTACAAAGATATCGATCAGGTCATGGATGACCAGCGCGATCTGGTCGAAGTCGTCCATACCCTGAAACAGGTTCTTTGCGTGAAGGGGTGAGCGATGGCCGACAAGAAGATCACGCTCGTCATCCCGCGCAGCAAACCGCGCAACCCGCTGCTGGTGCCCGGACTGACCCGGCGCGCCGGGCCGCATGGCTCGACGCGCAAGGCCATCCGGCAAAAGATGCGCCAGCGCACACAACAATCCCTGGCTGAGTTGCTGAACGGCGACAAGGCCGAATTCGAGATCGACTGAAGCACGCCCGCCCCTGCTGGGGGCGGACATTCACCCCCTTTTTCCGAGGAGCAAACCATGAACCAGCCCACTGCCCGAGCTACCGCAATCGGCCATCCCCCCTTCCCCCGAATTCACGGAGTCCCCCATGGACCGTCAAACGGCAGACGAGGTGCTCGAGTGCCTCGTCGGTGAACGCACCCTGTACCACTACTATCGCGACCGCTACAGTATCGGCCTGTTACGCCATCTCAGCCGGCGGCAGGCGCTGCGCATCGCCGCACTGAAACAATCGCCCTATGCTCAGCTCCTGCAGAAGCCACGCGTCAGAAACATCCTTGCCGACAGCGGCGGCAAGGAGATTGATGATATGCAGCTGGCCCGGCACGACTATGACGCCGACCAGACCGACTTCGTCCTCACCCTGGGCACCTGGGGTAGCGAACTGAAGCGGGAAACCTGCTGGAAACAGACCTCGCGGCCCGGCTACAACCTGGTGTTGCAACTCAATTTCTGCCGCCGCCATGACCGACTTTTCCAGCGCCTTGGCTACACCGGTGACAGCTTCAATTACCGCGGCCATCCGGTTTCGGAACGGCGAAATACCCTGGCCTGGGCCCGAATTGATCTCGACTGGCAGACCGGCACCGCGCTGATCGAGGAAATCCAGTCCGACTGGATCCGGCGTGTCGCCTGGCTGGGCGAGCGCGTGGCCGGCCGCCTGAAATCCGGCCAGCAGCCGGCCGACGAAACCCGTTACTGCGACCTGAAATGTTCGCTGCAGACCACCCAGGAGTACTGCCGCTTCGCGCTTGAACGTTACGCCGCGATCTGGGCCGAAGCCATGCTCTGGGCGACGATTGCGTTCGTGCGCGAGGAGCTCGGTTTGCAGCGGATCTACTACCACAGCGAAGAAAGCGGCCGACTGCTGAAAAACATCCGGGGTAAGCTGCCGCCGCGTTCCCTTTACACGGACCTGCCGCGCAAGTTCTGCTTCGTGCCGACCCAGGAAACACCGGAATTCCTCCTGCGGGCAAGCGGAGTCGGCAAAGCGATCAGACGGAGCGAGGGTTTGTCCCTTTTTCAACTGACGTGATTTGCCACCCGGCGATCAGTACGAGTCGAAAGATCCTCGACTCGCTCTTCGCACACTTCGAAGACGAATTCACCGCCGGCTACCCTGTCCTCCTGCGGGGAGATCGGTACCGCCGGTTCGTTGGCCTGCACGAAGTCCCGCACCGACTTGCGGTACTCGCGGCAGTCCTGAGCCGTGGCACTCGGGAAGATCCGGGAAGTCTTGGGAATGGCGGCGGCACGGGCGGCGGGAAGCTTACTCGTGGATGGCAAGACTCTTGGCTGCCCATGATATGCCAGCAATCCATTCAGCACCCTGCAATCCGCCGCCGCTGGTCGCCATCGAAGCGAGAACTTACCCGATCGGCAGCGACGAAGGCATCGACCCGGACAAGGCCCAGGCTTCAGTGTGCGATCAGCCCGAAGACCTCGTCGATCCGACCCGCTTCGATGGCTTGGTCGAACCAGCCTTCGATTTCTGACAGCGACGCGGCCGCAATTCGGGCGCTGATCTCCGGCGGAATGGCGCCGAACCGTTTGCGCAGCAGGCGCTGAAGTGCCAAGGCTTCACCTTGCTGCAGACCTTGCTCGCGGCCTTTCTCGATACCGATTCGTTCAACCGACGACACGTAGCGCATTTGTTCTTGCTCCTCAAGCAGGTCGATATTCTGCCACAGCTCCTGCGCAAGAGGTTCGGGCAGCCGCATCATCCAGTCAAGGACGACAAACAGGTCAATGATGCGCTGTTTTTCCCAGCGCCGCTGGTAGAGCAACTGGATCAGCTTCCACTTGGCGGCAAAGCGAGCTGCCATGTCCTGGCGCGTCGCCTTGGTCAGCAGATGGGCCAGCGTCACCAGCGCAAAGGGATTCGGTTCCGCTTGCAGTTCGGTTTCGCGGCCCGCAAAGTCCAATAGCTTGGTGGTCGGAAACTTCAGCGTATGTTCGCAACCGAGCACCTCGAAGCCAAACGAACTCGGGTGCCAGCCTTCGGATTGGTCGGCGAGCAAGGCGATGCTGGCGACTGGGCGGTGGTAGCGGTCAAACAGGCGGTAGTTGTAAACGAACATCCGTTCGGCGAATTCCGCTTGCGGGCTGCCCTGCACTTCATGGGCTGTCGTAATCGTCGCTGGACTCCGATGGGTGGCCGGAGCGGTCTGGCGGGGTGGGCTGATCGCTTTCCTTCCGGGCATTCTATCGTTTTGCCTGGCGAAGCGGCGTTGCCGCGTGGCGCGGGGTGGCGGAGTCGAATTCCATGCACTCGTAGCACTCGTAGGTTGGGCTGAGCCTGCGAAGCCCAACAGCCCAGGCGCGCGGCCAAAGACGTGCGGTTTGTTGGGCTTCGTTCCTCAGCCCAACCTACCAGGCTGACAGCGACGCAGCCGCCCTTCAGGCGCTTGTCTGGGCTGTCGCAATCGTCCCAGGCCCCGGACCGGATGAGCACTGCGACCGGCACTTTCGCCTGCATTCAGGCCAATTCCCCTTGCTTCGCCGACAAGCCGATTCCCGTAAAATCCCCTCGCCAGCCAAGCCGCCGCCGGCGCCCGCCAAGCGCCTGCGGTGGCGGGCGCGAACCAGCCAGGGAGAACCCCCCCGTGTCCGCCGATTCCCGCGACTTCTTCATCAGCTACACCCGGGCCGACCAGGGCTGGGCCGAGTGGATCGCCTGGCAGCTCAAGGAGGCCAGCTATTCGCTGCGGATCCAGGCATGGGACTTTCACGCCGGCGGCGATTTCATCGGCGAAATGCATCGCGCCCTGAAAACGTCCCGCCGCACGATCGCCGTCCTCTCGCCGGAATATTTCGCGTCGGAATTCGCCCAGGCCGAATGGAGGGCGGCCTGGGCGCTCGATCCGACCGGAGAAAAGCGGTCGCTGTTGCCGGTGCGGGTCGCCGATTGCCGGCCGGACGGCCTGCTTGCAAGCCGGATCTACGTCGATCTGGTCGGACTCGACGAAGCGGCGGCGAAGCAGAAGCTCCTTGCCGGGGTCAGCGAGCAGCCGCCCGAACCCGCAACCGCTCCCGGTTTTCCTGGCGATACAACAGCGGCGAAGGCAGCGGCACCCGCCTTCCCCGGCCTGCCGCCGCCCCTGCGCATGTTCCGCGAAAGGCTGCTCGCCGGCGGACCACCAGCCCTGCCCGAAAGCGCGCTGCCGGAAATCCTCCGCCACTCGCCGCGCAGCTTCGCAGAATACCGCCTGGCGCGCATCGCCGAATGGTCGCAGGCGCGCTACGCGCTCGACAAACGCTTCACCCGCCTGACGCTGCTGCTCGACCAGGGCCCGGACGCGCAAGGGACGCGCTGGCAAGCGCAGCCGCAGTCTTTCGACGACCTGCGCGAGGTCCTCGCCGCAGCCAGCGAAACCGCGCTGGTGCTGCTCGGCCCGCCCGGTTGCGGCAAGAGCACGCTGCTGCGCCGGCTCGAACTCGACCTCGCGCTCGACGCACTGCGCGCCGGCGAAGCCGATCCGGCGCGCTTCAGCTTCTTCGTCCAGCTCAGCCGCTACCGGCCGCCACGTCCCGGCGAAGCACTGCCGACGCCGCACGAGTGGCTGGCGCGCGAATGGGCGCATCGCCAACCGCAACTGCCGGCGTTCGCCGAACTGCTCGCCAGCGGCCGACTCGTCCTGCTGCTCGACGCGGTCAACGAAATCCCGCACACCGACGAAGCCGACTACCGCGAACGGATCGCGCTCTGGCGCGACTTCCTCGCCGAACTCGCGCACCGCGGCGCCGGCACGCGCGCGCTCTTCTCGTGCCGCAGCCTCGACTACAGCGCCTCGCTGTCGACACCCGAACTGCCGGTGCCGCACGTGCGCATCGAAGCGCTGTCCGACCCGCAGGTCGAGCAGTTCCTGGCGCTGTACAGCGCCGAACGTGGCCCGGCGCTCTGGCGGCAACTGCGTGGAACGCCGCAGCTCGACCTCTTCCGCTCGCCGTTCTACCTCAAATTGCTGCTCGCCCAGGCCGGCGACGGCCGTCCGGCGCTGCACGGCCGCGCCGCGCTGTTCAGCGGCTTCGTCCGGCAATGGGGCCCTGCCGGTGCTCAGTCATGGCGAGGAGGATTGGGCGACGTTCCGGATGATTAGCGCCCAGTTTATGGAGCAGCGAGCGGCAGGGCCAGGCAAAGCCGCGTGCCCCCATGCGGCGACGCCAGTGCTTGCAGACTGCCACCGTGCAGCGAGGCGACGCGTTGGGCGATCGCCAGGCCGAGGCCGCCGATGCCGCCGCTGCTTCGCCTAACCGGAGGATCGCGCAGCGACCGACCCTGTTCGAGGCGGTCGAGCAGTTCTTCGGGTAGGCCGGGGCCTGCATCCTCGATCAGCACCTCGGCCCGTCCGCCGGACTGCCGCAGACTGACGCGCACCGGCGCGGCGCCGGGGGCGTGCCGCATGGCGTTGTCGATCAGGTTGCTCAGCGCGCGCTCGATGAGCTGCAGATCACCGTCGAGTTCCAGGGGGCCGGGCGCCGCACCGTGCAGCGTGACCGGCGGCGGCCCGTCGCCGAGATCGAACTTCTGCACGGCATCGGTGACCAGTTCGTCGAGCCGGAAGCGCTCGCAATGCAGCACCTGGTCGGTGGACTGCAGCGCAGCCAGCTCGAACAACTGCTGCGACAGGCGGCGTACCTTGTCGCTCTGCGCCAGCGCCGCGGCCAGCAAACGATCGCACCGGCCCGGCCCGGCCGGCGTCTTGCCGGCCATCGCTTCGAGGTGGCCGTGCAGCGCCGTCAGGGGCGTCCGCAGATCGTGCGCGACGCCGGCCATCATCTCGCGGTGCGCGCCTGCCTGCTGTTGCTCGCGCGCGGTCTGCGCCTCGATACGCTGCGTCATCTCGTCGAAGGCCGCGGCGATGGCGCTGACTTCGTCGCCGCTGGTCGGCGAGCGGCCGCGCTGGGCGTCGGCGGCGTGCAGCGTCCGCAGCGAGTACTCGCGCATGCGGCCAGCCAGGCGATGCAGGGGCAGCGTCAGACGGCGGAAGGCAAAGACACCGAGCAAGAGCGTGACCAGCAGGCCGACCGCGGCGACGACACCCGCGCCCTGCCAGACTCGGCGCAGGCTCAACTGCCCGGCCACCTTTTCGCGCGCCTGGCCGTCGAGAATGACGTAAAGGTAACCCGGCGGGCGCGTATCGGTGGAGCGCGGCGGAAACATCGCAGCGCTGAAGATGCGCGCCATGCCCGAGCCCATCGGATCGGTGCCGCGCAGCGGCAGGGCGGCACCGGCCAAGAAGTCGCGCACTGCCTGCAGGTCGACCTGTTCCTGCCGAACCATCCCCGGTTCTCCGATGTACGCCTGGACGCGGCCGTCGGCGTCGAGCACATAAACCTGGATGCCCGGGTTGACCACCATCAGCATCGACAGCAGTTCCGCGCGCGCGGCGCGATCCGCCTGATCGGGGTCGGTCAGCGTGATCTCCGGCCAGTGCTCGACGATATGCCTGGCCAGTCCATGCGACAGACGCTGCAGCGATTCCTGCTCGTGCTCCGTGGCGACGTGCCGGCCGAGCACGCCGACCAGCGCACCGTAGGCGACGAGCAGCAGCGCCAGTGCCAGCGTCAGGCGGGTGGTGAAGGACCGGGCAGCGATCACGCAGGCGTCTCCTCAAAGCGGTAGCCGACGCCCCAGACGGTAACGATCCGGCGCGGGTCGCGTGGGTCGTCCTCGATCTTGGTCCGCAGGCGGTTGATATGCGAATTCACGGTGTGTTCGTAACCGTCGAAAGCGGCGCCCCAGACGCGCTGCAGGAGTTCGCCGCGATTGAAGGTCCGGCCCGGATGACGGACCAGGAAGTACAGCAGGTCGAATTCACGCAGGGTCAGTGGAACGGCTTCGGCACCGCGCAGCAGCTCACGGCGAAGGGTATCGAGCCGGAAGGGTCCAAAGCGCAATTCCGACGCCGGCGCCGGCGAGGAACGTAATTGCTCGATGCGTCGCAGGAGTGCCCGCACGCGCGCCACCAGTTCGAGCATCGAGAACGGCTTGGCGAGGTAATCGTCGGCCCCGAGTTCGAGGCCCAGAACACGATGCGCTTCGGCCGAACGGGCGCTGAGCATGATCACCGGTACATCCGGGTGCTGCGCCCGCAGGTGACGGCAGACGTCCCAACCGTCGGCGCCGGGCAGCATCAGGTCGAGCAGGACCATGTCCCAGCGCTGATGATCGATCGCCGCCATCGCCTGCAAGCCGTCGGACTCGCGATGCAGGCGATAGCCGGCCTCTTCGAGGTGCAGACGCAGCGCGGCGGCGATCGCGTCGTCGTCCTCGACCAGCAGCAGTTGCTCGTTCACCGGGCGAACGGCAAGGCGCGGGAAACGCGCCGGCGCATGTCCGGCGGCGGGAGGACGGTGCCCGTTTTCACGCCGGCGCGAGCGCGGACGCGGACGACTGGCCGCGACGCCGACGGGAAACCCCAGCGACGGCGAACAGACCGGCGGCGATCAGCACGGCGGTTTCGGGCTCGGGGACGACCGCGAAGCTGATTCGATAGACATCGGAATCGGCGGTGAGCGCGCTATTGAACACATAGCCGGCGCCCGTCGTCAGTCCGTTGAAACCCGCAAGCTCGGCGAAGTCGAAGCGGACGACGCCGTTCTGCGGCGTGCGCAGGTCATTGTTGCCGACGAAGGCCGCCGCTGCCGGATCGAACAGCTCGGAGCCGGCGTCCCAGAGGTCGCGGGCCTTCTGGCCGATCGAGGCGATCAGGAGATGGCCGGCGGCGTCGAACAGGCGAAAACGGTTCGGCGAATCGTTGCCGATGAAAAAGTCGTTGCTCGGCACGACCATCGCAGCAAAGGTGAAGAAGGGGTTCAGCAGGGGATCGACCAGGAAGCTGCTGCTGCGGCTTTCCCCTGGCTGCAGCAGGCCGCCGATCGTGCCGCGCGTCGCCGTCGGATCGGCGGCCGCGAATGCCGGTTGCCAGGCCGAGCCGCTGCCGCCTTCGGCGACCGAGATGATCGGCGCCGTGGCCACCGCGCCGTTGTCGAAAGCGTCGAAGCTGCCATTATTGAAGCCAAAATGCAGCGGGGCGAAGCTGATGCTGTTGGTCGGCGCCAGGTTTTCGACTTTCACGGTGACGTTGAGAGGCGCCGCGCCGGCCGTGGTGCAGAGGGCGAGCGCGGCGGCAGCGACGCTGAAGCGGGCCATGGTGCAATGCGTATGGTACATGAGGGTTCTCCTGTCAGGATGTGGCCGGGGGGAACGAGTCCGCGCAGCGGACTCGCCCGGCTGATGATAGGCAGCCCTCATCCCGGAGTCCTCATCGAAAGATCACCGCGCCGTGAAAGGTCATCTGCTCCGCTTTGGCGAGCTGCGCCGGACCGCCTGGCCGACCGTGCGCGCCGGTCGTTCCGGACGCATCAACAGTCGCCGAGCGGTTCAATACCGCAGGAATTCCTGACGCGCCTGCGCCCAGGCCTCCTCGTCGCTGCGGCAGAGGGCATCCAGGTCGGCCGGCGTCCCGGCCGGGTCATCGACCCACTCGCGCAGCAAGGGCGAACCGTTGATCAGGTCGATGGCCAGGCGATCGAATTCGTATTCGTAGGCAAAATCGCGCCACAGCGGATAGTCCGGCTGCAATCGCCGCAACGCCTTGAAAGCCAGGCTCTGCAGGCGCCAGGGGCGGAAACTGGCGTGTCGGTAGCCGCCATCGTCGACATGGATCTGCACGCCGTGGCAGAGCTGCCCGGCGTGTTTGTGGAAAGTCGGTTCGAACCAGCATTCGCGCAGTCGGCAGCCCTGCAGCCAGTGCCCTGCGAGAGCCTCCATGGTCAGCAGCAACTGGCGCGCATCGATGTCCGGCGCGCCAAAAAGCTCCAGCGGACGCGTCGTGCCACGGCCTTCGGAGAGCGTACTGCCTTCGAGCATCACCGTGCCGGCGTAGCAACGCGCCATCGACAGGTTCGGGGCGTTCGGGCTGGGGTTGATCCAGCAGCGCTCGCCGAGTGGCCAGCCGTAGCCTGGCGCCGCTTCGGGGAGCCAGCCCTGCATGGGGACCAGCGTCCAGTCCAGGTCGAGCGCGAGGCGGCGGATGAACCAGCCGGCGAGTTCGCCCATCGTCAGACCATGCCGCATCGGCAGTGGCCCGGCGCCGACGAAGCTCTCCCAGCCGGGACGCAACAGCAGTCCCTCGATAGGACGTCCCGCCGGATTCGGGCGATCGAGAATCCATACCGCCTTGCCGTGTTCGGCAGCAGCTTCGAGCACGTAGCGCAAGGTGGTGATGAAGGTATAGATGCGGCAGCCGAGGTCCTGCAGGTCGACCAGCAGCACGTCGAAAGTCGCCATCATCGCCGGTGTCGGCCGACGCACGGCGCCGTACAGGCTGAACACCGGAATGTGGTGCAGCGGGTCGAGAAACTCCGGCGACTCGACCATATTGTCCTGCTTGTCGCCGCGCAAGCCATGCTGCGGGCCGAAGGCTGCGGTGAGCTGCAGATCGGGCAAGGCGGCCAGGGCGTCGAGGGCATGCCTCAGATCGGCGCTGACCGACGCCGGATGCGCCAGCAGGGCCAGCCGACGGCCGTGCAGGGGCCGGCGCAGGGCCGGGTCGGTGAGCAGACGATCGAGTCCGAACTGCAGGGCGGGCATTCTGGATTCTTTCAGCTTGACTCGTGCGCTGGCGCCAGTTCGAGGGCGAAACAGTCGCGGTGGTGAAAATCGGGCAAGGCTGCCGGATGATGCAGGGCCCAGTAGCTATGGCTGCCGTCGATGATGTCGGCGGCTTCGACAACCGCGGACAGACCGATCTGCAGCGTTGCCGTGGCGGCTCGCGGCGGCAGTACGGCGGCAGCCATGACGGCTTCGAGTTCCAGCCGGCCGGCGAACAGCCTGGCGGTGATCTGCGGCGGTACCAGCAGGGTCCGGCTGTCGTCGCGCTGGCGGTAGCCGGAAAACGCATACGCTGCCCATTGACCCGACGGCGAAAAGTTGAACTCGTGGTAGCCGGCCTCGCCAAGGACGCCGACAAAGGCCTCGAAACAGGTGTGCTCCCAGAGTCCATCGGCAGGCTCGGGTGGCCGTGGCGCCGGAATCCGCAGGCGGGCCAGGTCGCCGCGCAGGCAGTAGGCCAGCGCAATGCCTTCATCGGCGGCACGCGCCGCATGCACTTCGATCGTGCGCACCACCGGGGCAGGGGTTGCCGGATGGCGGCGCAGGGTCAGCGTGAATTCGCCTGGAAACATCGAAGGGAGGCGACAGGGTTCATCGGCGTTCGCCGGCACATTCGGCACAGCGGCCACACAGATCGAGTTCGATGCGCGACAGACAGAAGCCTTCCGGCAGGCTGGGTGGCACCGGCGGAGCCGCGTCGAGGCAGAACACCCGCCCGCAGTTTTCGCAACGGAAATGGGTATGTGCGGCATGCTCACCGACGGCAGCGAGCGAATAGCGGAAGGTCCGCTGTGCATCGGTCGTGCGGTGCGCGATTCCGCTCTCGACCAGCCAGTCGAGCACCCGGTAGAGCGTCACCCGATCGATGGCCAGATCACCGAGCGCCTGCTCGATCTGGTGATGGGTCAGCGCCGCCGGCGCAGAGCGCAGCAGTTGCAGGACCCGTACCCGCGCCGGGGTGGCGCGCGCGCCCGTGCGGCGAATCAGCAGGACGGCGGTTTCTGCTTCTGCCGCGGTTTCGACAGGGGTGGCATGGGTCAGCATCATGGCTGCGAATTTAATCACAGCCTGCCCATGGAGGCTACACCGTTGAGAATGTCGGGAGCCACTCCCAGGGCAAGGAGTGGAGATGCGAAGAAGGACGTAAGGTTTCTTCTCCTGCCAACGACCATACAGCAAACCTTCGCCAGGAAAAGCCTCGATGCCCTACCCTGCCCCGCCAGATCAGGCGTCCGCCGGCGGGTCGCTGGCCTGGGGGAACTGACACGGCGCTTTTCGGCCGAATGTTACTGATGCCCGACTGAGCCTGGCCAGCGGGAATTCGCAAACCGTTTGTACTGGAGAACATCATGGATCGTCGTCAATCACTGAAATGGCTGGGTGGCATCTCCGCCTTCATCCTGCCGGTAGCCGCCCCTGGCCCGGTCTGGGCTAGCGAGGCCGCTGGCAATAAACTGCGGAAATCGCAAGCCGAATGGGCCACCCTGCTGCCGCTGCCCGCTTATCGCGTGCTCTTCGAGGAAGATACCGAACGCCCTGGAACGAGCCCGCTGAACCAGGAAAAACGCGACGGCACCTTCATCTGTGCCGCCTGCTACCTGCCGCTCTTCGACAGCTCTGCAAAATACGAGAGCGGTACCGGCTGGCCCAGCTTCTGGCAGCCCCTGCCGGAAGCGGTGGCCACCAGGACCGACTTCAAACTCATCTATCCGCGCACCGAGTACCACTGCGCCCGCTGCAGCGGTCATCAGGGGCACGTTTTCAACGACGGTCCCAAGCCCACCGGCAAGCGCTATTGCAACAACGGCGTGGCCCTGCAGTTCGTGCCGCGCGCCGATCCGCTGCCGGCGTTGCGGACATGAGCGCGCGCCTGCTCATGGCAGCGCTGTGGCTGCTGGCGATGGGCGGCTGGGCCGGCGCTGCCGACCCACCGACCGGCAAGAAAACCGAGATCAGGACGGCGATTTTTGCTGGCGGCTGCTTCTGGTGTATCGAGGCGGATTTCGAGAAACTGCCGGGCGTGCTCGGCGCCGAGTCCGGCTATACCGGTGGCCACACCGTCAACCCGAGCTACGAACAGGTCAGTGCGGGCAACACCGGACATACCGAGGCCATCCGCGTCAGCTATGACCCACAGAAGGTCAGCTATCCACAACTCCTCGACTATTTCTGGCGGCACATCGATCCGACCGTCAAGAACCGGCAGTTCTGCGACATCGGCACGCAGTACCGCAGCGGCATCTACTGGCAGAACGAAGACGAGCGCAAGGCCGCCGAAAGCAGCCGTGACGCCCTGCTGGCGAGTGGCAGGCTGCCGCGCATCGAAACCGAAATCGCCGCCGCCACCCCCTTCTACCCGGCCGAGGAGTATCACCAGGACTACTACAGGAAAAACCCGATCCGCTATACCTATTACCGTCATGGTTGCGGCCGCGACGCGCGCGTCAAGCAGATCTGGGGGGGAAGCTAGCGCGCCTGGCTCAATCGACCTGGCAGAGCAGGCCCTTGAGATATTCGCCTTCGCTGAAATGCAACGCCACCGGATGATCCGGCGGCGCGGCGAGACGGCGCAGGATGCGCGCGCCACGACCGGCATCGAGGGCGGCATCGGCGACGATGCGCTGAAAGTACTCGCTGCTGATGCCCCCCGAACACGAGTAGCTCATCAGCAGGCCACCGCGATTGAGCAGACGGAAGGCGAAGGCATTGATGTCCCGGTAGGCGCGTGCGGCGCGCTCGGCATGCGCCGCCGAGGGGGCGAACTTGGGCGGGTCGAGAATGATCAGGTCGAAATGCCGCCCGGCGCTCTTCAGCGCGCGCAATTCGGTGAACACGTCAGCTTCGCGCCACTCGGCCCGGTTCGCGTCGAGCTGCGGGTTGAGCGCCAGGTTGTCGATGGCCGTCGCCAGAGCCGGCCCCGACGAGTCGATCGAAAGGACGCTGCCGGCGCCGCCGGCAAGCGCCTGCAGCGAAAACCCGCCGGTGTAGCAGAAACAATTGAGCGTCGCACGGTCGGCGGCCAGAGTGCGCGTCAGCAGGCGGTTGTCACGCTGGTCGAGATAGAAACCGGTCTTGTGGCCGGCAACGACGTCGACCTGCATGCGCACGCCGTTCTCGACGATGCAGAGTCTTTCTGCGGGCTCTGCACCGAACACCCAGCCGGTCACCGGCAGCAACCCTTCGAGGCGGCGTACATGCGAATCAGAACGCTCGTAGATGCGCGCGCAGCCAGTCGCACGCTGCAGCGCATGGATGATCGCCTGCCGCCATTTCTCGGGGCCGGTCGCCGTCAGTTGCAGCACGATGGTGTCGCCGTAGCGGTCGGCAATCAGGCCCGGCAGGCCATCGGATTCGCCATGGATCAGCCGCAGGCCTTCCTGTCCGCGCAAATCCGGTGTCTGCTGGCGGCGTTCGACGGCAGCCTGGATATGGCGTTTGAAGAAGGCATCGTCGACGATCTCGTCGGGGTCGAAGGTCCACACACGGGCGCGAATCTTCGACTCGGGGCTCCACGCCGCTTTCGCCAGAGGACGCCCATTGGCAGCGACGACATCGACGGTATCGCCCGGTCGTGCGCGACCGCTGAGCTTATCGACCGCAGCCGCGAAAATCCAGGGGTGGCGACGAGCAAGCGAGCGATCCTTGCCGGGCAGAAGAATGAGTTGAGCCATGCTGAGTATTTCTCGCCCGTGGCCGGACGACAATGAGCTGAAACGTAATGACCTGAAACGCAACGCGGCGCGATACCAGAGGTACGCGCCGCGCGTGTTGCTTACACCGACAAGTCAGGTCTTGGGTTTGGCAGGAGTGCTCATTTCGGTTTGCCCGTCCTTGGCTTTTTCAGCCGAGCAGGCGACCGCATGAGCACTCGATAGCGCCAGCGCCACGGCCAACAGGCCGGCGGTTAGTTTCCCCATACGCTTCTCCTTGTGGCTGCCGACATTGGCGAAGCCACTGTAGGCTTTCCCGTCGGGAAATACAACCCTGATTTTTTAAGTGTCTTTCGGTGCTGTCATCCCGCCCAGGTTCTGTTAACATCGGCGGCATTGCAATGTGTATCGCGGGAATAAGCCATGCGCCTGGATGATCAGAGCGAAAGTCAGAATGTCGAGGACCGGCGAGGGGGTGGCGGCGTCGGGGCCGGCAGCGTCGGTATCGGGACGCTGCTGGTTGCGATCGCCGCCGGCTATTTTTTCGGCATCGACCCGACGGTGATCCTTGGATTGGTTTCGAACAGCAGCCACCACACTTCGTCCGCAGCACGCCCTGCAGCGAAGCCGCCGGTCAACGATGAAATGGCGAGCTTTGTCGCCAAGGTGCTCGGCAGTACCGAAACGACCTGGCAGACGGTCTTTCGTGAGGCCGGTCGCCGTTACCAGGAACCGAAACTGGTGCTGTTCACCGGCGCTACACCAACCGCATGCGGCACCGGCAAGTCTGCCATGGGCCCCTTTTATTGCCCGGCCGATCAGAAGGTTTACATCGACCTGGCGTTCTACCGCGATCTCAGGGAACGTTTTCGCGCACCCGGCGAGTTTGCCCAGGCATACGTGATCGCCCACGAAGTCGGTCATCACGTACAGCACCTGCTGGGCATTTCGGACAAGGTGCACGCGGCACAGCAGAAGAGCGGCAACCGCTCTGCCGCCAATGCGCTGTCGGTGCGGCTCGAACTGCAGGCCGACTGCTTTGCCGGCGTCTGGGGCCATCGCGCCGACAGCATGCAGAAGATCCTCGAATCGGGCGAGACCGAGCAGGCGCTGACTGCGGCGGCGGCAATTGGCGACGACCGACTGCAACGCCAGACGCAGGGCCAGATCGTTCCGGAATCCTTCACCCACGGCACTTCCGAACAGCGTGTGCGCTGGTTCAGGCGGGGAATGGAGAGCGGCGACGTCCGCCAGTGCGACACTTTCAGCGCTGCGTCGCTGTAGCGGGGTGAACGCCATGCCGCTTTGCCAGCGTGTCGCCCTGTGTCTGCGATGTTTGCTTCCCCTGCTGCTGCCCTCGCTCACGCACGCCGCCTTGCCCAGAGCAGCCAGCGTCCCCGGCGGCGTGGCAGTGGTTTCGCTTGGGCCGATCGCGGCTGGCGCCAGACCGCCACGCGCCTGGCTCGGCAAACAGCCGGTGCTGGTCGCGGCCGACGCCGGTCAATGGGTCGGCGTCGTCGGCCTGGCGCTGGACACGCCCCCAGGGACATACGCGCTGCGGGTGGATGAAATGGAGCAGGCGACTGCACAGGGAAAATCGCGCAGCGTGCAGTTCAGAGTCGATCACAAGGACTATCCGGCACAAAGGATCACGCTCAAGGACAGCAGCAAGGTGCAGCTCTCGGCCAGCGATCTGGCACGCGTCGAGGGTGAAATCGCCGCCATCCAGGCCATCAAGCGCCATTGGCGCGATGCCGACGATACCGACACCGACTTCGTCCTGCCCGCGGCGGGTCGCCTCACCGGCCGCTTCGGGGTGCGTCGCTTCTTCAATGGCGAGGCGCGCTCGCCGCACGCGGGCTTCGATATCGCCTCACCGCGCGGCGGCACCGTCAAATCCAGCGCGCATGGCATCGTGCTCGCCACCGGTGATTATTTCTTCAACGGCCAGACCGTGTTTGTCGACCACGGCAACGGTCTGATCAGCATGTACTGCCACCTCGAGCGCATCGATGTGCAAACTGGAGAGACGGTCGGCAAGGGACAGCGACTCGGCCTGTCCGGAATGAGCGGTCGCGCCACTGGCCCACATCTGCACTGGAGCGTGATCCTCAACGGGGCGATGGTCGATCCGCAGTTGTTCGTTGCCAATCCAGGCAGAATGAACTGACGCCAAGCCCTTGCCGCTTCAAGAAATCGATTGGCGCTTGCCTGCAAGCGCGCTGATGGAGATAACAGCATGAAACACGTGATATGGGTAATGTGGCCTGCGTTCATCGCCGCGGGAATCGCCGAGGTAATCTTCTTCACGATGATCGATCCAGGGCAGTTATACCTGTTCGGAGAACTGGTGCAATGGTCGTCGATCGCGACCTACTCGACCGGTTTTCTGCTCTTCTGGCTGGTGTGCATCGGCTCCAGTCTGATGACCTACGCGATGATGCCGGAAGCAGTCAAGGAGGCGCTCAGAAAAGTCGCCAGTGAGCGCGAAGACTTGGCGCGGCCAAAACGCCGGGAACCTGTCGGCCATGACCGTTGAAGCAACGACAGGCTCAGGACAGTTGCGCCTCGACGGCGCTTAGGGCGCTGTCCCGGCTGTGATAGCGCATCGTGTCCACCAGGAGACGCGCATCCCGACAGTGCTCAGCCGCGGCGCCCAGGTCTCCCTTGGCAAGAGCAACGCGAGCGTGCTCGATCAGGCAATCGGCGATGTGCAGCCGCATCGGTGTCATGCGTCGTTTCTCGGCAATTTTGCGCGCTTCCAGAATGTCCGCTTCGGCCTCGGCGAGCCGCCCTGACTCGCGGCGAAACGCAGCGCGCGCCAGCAACCCACGCGGCAACCAGTGTTGCTGCCCTGACTGACGCAGGGCGTTGACGCCGCGATCGAGCGCTTCGCCGGCATCCGCCAGACGATGGCGCCTGCCGAGCAATGCCTGGAGCATCGCGGCGCGCCCGATGCAGATATGGTGAAGAGCGACAAGAAAGGCATCTTCCAGATCGCTGGCGATGGCAAGCATGGCACGCCGGCGGACTTCATCCAGCCGCGCCAGCAAGCCCTCCACGTCCGGCCGGTCATGACCCGCCGCAAAGAGCGACTCTTGAACCTGCATGATGAGGAGGTCACACATCCAGAAACTCTCGACGCCGTGCAGCGCCGGATGGTCCGGATCGATCTGCGCGTTGAGCGCCTCCGCGCGTTCCAGAGTCGCTTCGGCTTCGCTCCTCTCGCCCATGAGCTGGAGAATGTCTCCGTGTCGGCAAAGGGAATACACCATACGTCGATCCGGATGCCGGCCTGCAAAATGGGCAACGCTGACCCTGGAGTAGTGCCTCGCCCGTGGCAGATCGCCAAGGACGAGGTAAACGGTGCTCAGGCGGTGAGCGGTCTCCGCAGCAGTGCCCTCGTCGGCTCCGTCCTGCTCGAAAGCCAGACATTCCAACAGCGGTTCCTCGGCCTCGGCGACGCGTCCCATCGCCTGCAGGCACTCCGCGACACGCCGGAGAATGTCCACTCGGGCAGCGCACGGCAGCTCACACACCAGGCTTGACCATCGCTTCGCGAAAAAACCCGCCAGAGCCGACAGCTCCAGTCCGATCAGGCCATGCTCCGAGGGCAGGAGAGAGACACCCCGATGAGCGACCGCCTGACGGTACAATTCGTAAGCCTCCTCGTACAGACCGCCCTGAAGTCCCTGGCCGACAGCCAGGAAGAGCCGTTCGAACTGGTCGGCACTCGCCGGTTCGGCCGGCACGCGGGCACGATGGTATTCGTAAAGGCGCCGGTGACCGGCGAGGAACGCCGGCCGATCGGCACGCGACCAGTCGTCGGCGAAGTACTCACGAACGATGGGGTGCATGTCCAGCGTGAGCGGGTCGTGATCACTGACCTTGATCAGCCGTTGGGAGCGCAGTTTCTGGATTTGCCGAAACAGGAACGTCGTCGGCGCACCTTGCAGGAAGTCGGTCGCACCGGGCAACACCGATGGCCCGAGCACGGCATCGAGTTCGTCCATGCCGACAGGCCCGTCGAAAAGGGCGAGTACGCGCAACAGGCCGACTTCGGCGCCGTTCCCGAGCTGTTGTGCGAGCAATGCGAGTACACGCCGTGCGTGTTCGCTCCGGGCACCGACGATGGGTCCCGTCTTGGCAGCTGCGCCGGGTTTGCCACGGACGTCAGGACAGGAAGCCAGCAACTCGACCGCCAGTGCCTGGCCTCCGCAGGCCGTGACCAGTGCTTCCAGCTCCTGGTCGTGGCCTTTGACACCCCGACTGCGGAGCAGCGCACGGCCGACCGCGGGCGAAATCTCCTCCACATTCTGGTGCCTTACCCCGGATCGGTCACCTTCTTCTGCAAAGTCGGCCAGCGCCAGGCGACTGGTCACGACACACAGCCCGCCGCACCGACAAGAGAGTTGGCGGAGCAGGCTCAGGATGATCGGATCACGCAGCGTCCCATCCCGGCATTGCAGGGGTTCGAGGCCGTCGAGGAGGAGGATTCCGCGCCGGCCGGCAACGAGCCCCGCCAGGCGCTCGCCTTTTTCCCAGGGCAGTCCCTGCAGCGGTGAACCATCGCCAAAGAAACGCAACGCGGCAATCGCAAAGCTGTCCGCCGAGGTCTCGCGGTCGGTAGCCGATTGGTTGCCGAAGGACCACGCAAATACCGGCCTGGTACTTGCTCCGGGATGTTGTGGAAGGGCGTCAACCCAGGCGCGCACCAGACCCGTTTTGCCGACACCACCCCAACCGTGGAGAACGACGATGCCACCGTCGGGGTCGTTCACTGCGTCCATGAGAATCTGCAGCTCATGGTGACGGCCGAATAGGTGCGAGGTTGCCGGCGGCAGGCGCTGCGTGTCGTTTGGCGCGGCGGCGGCCGGCCTGGTCGGCAAGCCGGGCGCTCCCGCCGGCGTTACTGCCGGCCCCTGAAGCGCCTCGTATATCCGCTTCGCAACGGCACTGAATACGGTCTCGTGGTTGTCCCGAAAGTCCACCTTGACCGTCTTGCCGTCGCGCGGCAGCATTTGCAAGGGCTTCAGCCACAGATGCGCTTCCCACGGACAGTCTTCGATCAGAATCGGCAACAGATCCAGGCCCTCCTCCTGACGTCGGCGCAGCAGCTCGGGGATTTCTTCATCCATGCAGAATGAGGATCCGAGGAAGTGCCCGGTGATCAGGCAGACGGCGAAGCGCGCGCGCGCCACTGCATTCCTGATTTCGCGATACCAGTCTTCGCCCTGCCTGATGCGACGGTCATCCCAGATATCGAGCGGAACGGCACGGCCGAGGGCGCGCAGTTGAACCAGCAGTTCGTCTTTCCAGATTTCGTCCCGGTGGGCGTAACTGATGAAAAGGGTGTTTTCGCCGGCCATCAGCACTTGCTCAGTTGCTGCCCGCCGACAAACAGGTGCCTGATCGGTGTGTCGCAGAATACCCGCAGACAATCGGTCACGGTTTCCGCAATGGGTTCGCCAGGCAGATTGTACGAGGTGTTGAGCAGGCCCGGCACACCGCTCGCGGCCTCGAATGCCGCCAGAAGCTCCCAGAAAAGGGGATTGGCGCGGCGCGAGACCGTATGCAAACGGGTCGTCCCGTCGACATGTACGACGGCGGGAAGCGCGCTGCGCCAGCGCTCGCGCAGGGTTCCCGCGATCATCATGTAGGGCGAGCGTACCGCCGTGTCAAGGACGCGCGGCACGTTCTCTTCCCGCAGCGACAGGCCATAAGGGCGGAACGGCTCGCGGTGCTTGATGCGTTTGTTGAGGTGAGCACACATCCAGTCGCGCGCGGGATCGGCCAGAAAGCTGCGGTTGCCGAGTGCCCGCGGACCCAGCTCCGGGCGACCATGGCACCAGCCAATGACCTCACCCTGCACCAGCAAGCGCACCGCTGCCTCGACCTGACATTCCCGCCCGAGGTCAGCGATGGTCATCGCGGGGAGGCCGTCGTTCGCCAGCAGCGGCAGTTCACTGCGACGCACTGTATCAAGGTCGGTCAGGCCCAGAAACGGGTCCAGCCCGTCGATATTGCTCTGCCGGCCTTCGATGTGGCTGCGCAAGTAGAGCCCGGCGCCCAGCCCAAGACCGCCATCGTGCGGGCAGGGAGGAACGTACAGCGCGGCCAGTGGCAACTCGCGCAGGAGATCCCGGTTGATGATCACATTCAACGCGCACCCTCCGGTCAGACAGAGATGATCGCCCGGAAGAACGTGGCGCCGAAGGAGTGCGAGCGTCGCCGCGCTGGCAACTGCCTGCAGCGAGGCAGCGAAATCTCGCGCCCGCTGGCTGTCGAGATCGCTCAACGCACCTGGGCGAAGGTTGCCCATTTCGGGGAGGAGCCAATCGCGACCACCCGTCGATCGATCGACGTGGTCGAGGAACAGGCGGGCGGCGGCCAGATAGCGCGGCTCGCCGAAAGCGGCGAGTGCCATCAGCTTGCCGGCGGCATCGAAACCCTTGCCGCCATGCAGTCGATACAGGTACGTCCCCGCCTTCCTGAACGCCAGCCCGATGCGCAGAGGGACCGACTCAAGGCAGTCGAGCTGCGTGCGTTCGCCGCGCATGATCAGACAGGAGCGGCCGAAATCGCCGAGCCCGTCGAAGGCCAGCACCAGACTCTCCTGGAAACCCGAGGTATAGAACGCGCAGGCGCCGTGTGCGACATGGTGTTCGACGATCACCGCGGGCAGCACCCGGTCGAGAACGCGGAGCGAGGTTTCCCGGAAACATTCGGACGACAGCAGTCGTGTCCCGAGTGTGGCGGGGAACCGTGTCCGCGCATCGGCGGACACGGGGACATCATAGCCATAGTCGGTATCGATGTCGGATGCCCCGCAGAAAGCGACGCAATCCACGTCAGCAATGCTCAGGCCGGCCCGGTGCAGACTGTCCTGCACGCACTCGGGAGACGAACCATAGGCATGCCTGACTCGTGAGTGCCGTTCCTTCTCGACGACCACGACCGGCTGCCCGTCGATGAGAACGCACGCATTGGCGTTGTAGCCATGATAGAGGCCAAGAATGGTGCGGCTAGCGGTGATCATCCCCCTGGCCAGCGCTGGTCAGCCGATCCGGAGCGGACGTGCTTCCAGCACGCCGATCAGTTCGAACATCCGGCTCGGGTATCCGTTCCGTGAGCGCGTCGAGTAGCGCCGCAGACAGGCCAGCCGATAGGGTGCTGCGATCCGTCGCAGTTCCTGCGCGCTGTGGTGATGAGCAACAAAGCTGGCCTGCTCCTGTTCATCGAAGACCGCGAAGTTGCCCCAGCGCCCTCCGCTCGCATGGCCCTGCACGTACCGGCTGCGATTGTGATCACACGCCGGCATGAGGAGAAAATCATTGACGTAGATGACTCCTCCATCGACCAGGAGATCCTGTGCCCGTTCGAGGCCGCTTTGCCAATCCGGAAACGCCGGCAGGCAGGTGAGAAAGCGGTTAAGGACGACGACGTCGAAGCTCGCCGGCTCGGCAAAGCGATCGGCCAGAAAGTCGGCAACGACGAACTCGGGCCAACGCCCGGCTGTGCTCATTGGTCTTTGCCGCCGGGCCACTTCGACGGCCCGCGGATTGATATCGATACCCAGCACCCGCAAACCGATCGACGCCATGAAGAAGCTCGCCGCGCCGTGATGACAGCCAACGTCCAGCGCCCGTTGCCCGGCATGGACTCGCCCGGCCAAAGAAGCGGGCACGACATCGCGGCTCGCCGGGGTGTAGTCCAGATCCTTCCAGTAACGGTAGTCTTCCAACATCGGCGGATCCATGGACGGAAAGTCACCCGTGGGAAGGTAGTATCTGCGTGCCGGATGGACACTGTCAATGTTCACACTCGTCACAGGCAGCCCGGATATGCGCTGCGCAAATCGGGGCGGATTCCACCCTATCGGCCGGCAGATGCCGGATCGGCCGACGGATGCCGCAACAGCAAGCGTTCAATGGTATTGAGCGTGTCGTAGGTCTCGGAGAAATCCGCGAACAGGGCGCTGTCGTCCGGCGCCTGAGCCTTGCCGTGCCAGTCGCGGCGGAAGCGTTCGAAGATCTCGCCGAAACTGCGCCGGCCATCGATCAGGCGCAGGATCTGCGGCCCGTAGCGGCCGGGATTGACGGTCAGCGCGACGCCGGAATGCTGGTGATGCAGCAGAAACGGCTGGCCGCGGCCACTGCCGAATACCCGCGCGGCGGTTTCGCCATCGAGCGGCTCATGAAAGAAGAAAGGGATGTATTCGGCATGACCATACGGCGCGGTGCTGGCCGGGCTGGAGGTTGCGTAGAGCACGTGCATCGTGATGCTGCCACCCAGCAACTCGGCGATGGCATATTGCCGCCGGCGCGGCAACTGGCGCAGCGCACGCAGGATGTCTGGCGGTTTCACGCCCAGCACCATGTGCGGCAGATAAGGTGCGCGGCCGCGTTGCACGTCGGTGAATTGCAGGTGCAGGCCGTGGCCGTTCCCATCGGCGTCCCGCGCCAGCCAGTCGAACAGTTCATCTACGGAATAGGCGCGATCCTGTGGATGCAGCAGCAGGTCGACCAGACCGGCATCGCCCTGCCGATGGTCATGGTAGAGGTCTTCTGCACGCCGGAACCAGTTGCTGGCCGGCAGGCTGTCCAGGATCTGCCGGGTGTTGGCGATCTTGCGTTCCAGGTCGGATTCACCGTCGTTGACCATGCGCAGCAGTTCCTGCATCTGGTAGACGCCTGTGCGACCGGCCCTCGCATACAGCATCAGGGCGATCGAGCCATCGGGCTTGAGAACGGCGCGCAGCGCCTCCAGGCCGGCATTCGGATCGGCCAGGTGATGCAACACGCCACAGCAATTGATGTAGTCGAAAGGCTCCAGCGCCAGGCGGGGCAGGTTGAGCAGTGAATCCCCGATCCATTCGATATTGTCCAGCCCGCGTACCCGTGCGCGTTCCCGCGCAATCGTCAGGCTAGCCTGGCTGATGTCCAGATGCACGATGCGTGCATCAGTACCCTTGAGTTGTTCGGCCAGGAAAATGGTCGCGTCGCCGGTGCCGCCACCGGCAACCAACACCCGGAAATGATCGCGGAACGTTTGCCGGCCGGCAAAGCAGTAGTGGTTGACCATCGGCAGGTCGTCGAGCCAGGTCTGCAGCAAGCGCCTGCCTTCGTGGGCGGGATCGCGGGCCGGATAGGGTTGCGCCTCGTACTGCGCTTTGACTTCGGGCAGGAAGTGGTGGCTAACGTCCATGACTAATCCAGACACCCCCGATCATGAAAGTGATGACCTTTGCCCTCTCCCCCAACTCCTCCCACGACCCGCGCTGCAGTGCGGGCCGGCGTGCGGCGGCACGCAGCAGTGCTCCGAAGAACACCGCTTTTGCCCTGCGAGTGGCAAATGGAGACTCATGAGTCGCTGACACGACTTTCACATCATAGAGGCATGGCCATCGGCAGTCTGGTCAGGACTTGAGATTCAGACCTCCCCGGGACGCGGTCCGTGCCGCCAGTGACCCCTCAACAGGGGCCGCCACCCAGCTTGATCCTGGCCTTGATCTCGGCCCCACCGCTGCAGAAGCTGTGCGTTCCATCGCCGTTGTTAAAGACCGAGTAGGTGTAGACATGGCCGTGGCCATAGTCGTGCGTGACGAAAGCTCCACGGTTCGAGCCTGTCACCGTCCAGCTACCCACCTCTGCCGAAGGATCGACTTTGTCAGAGGGACCTCGCTTGTAGTCGATCAGCTTGCCTCCGGACTGATGAAGCTCCTGCCATTGCATGGTGGCCACGGTAACCGGCGGAACACACACGGTATTGTCTCTCAACAAGGTGGTGAGCGCTG
Source organism: Candidatus Accumulibacter cognatus (assembly GCF_000584975.1). Lineage (NCBI taxonomy): Bacteria > Pseudomonadati > Pseudomonadota > Betaproteobacteria > Candidatus Accumulibacter > Candidatus Accumulibacter cognatus. The sequence goes on from NZ_JDST02000053.1 coordinate 26,020, forward strand.
GCTCATTGACGCGTCCAGTGCTACACCCCGCCAGCACACCTTGTGAAAAGCCGGCTAAGGCAACACCGAGAGTGACTCCAACAATCAAAGTTTTCATCGCAATGACCTTAAGGAATGAAATGGGACGGGATGGTTTCTCAAATGAAAAATGCTCAGCCGACGAGGTTTGGTCGCTGTCAAGAAAGATGGCGGCTATTTTACTTGGCCAGAGCGGGTCAGGCCAGTGCCAGGCCCTGACATGGGTGGCTGCAGCACAATGCGATTCGCGGCCGAAACGGCAAAGAGCAAGCGCCATGCGCTTTGTTGGTCGGCATTTCCCGGCCGCCGCCGCAACCGGTTCGGGACGGTCTGGGCGGCGAGGTGTTCTTGCTCATACCAGGATTGAAACCAATCAATCAGACCGTCCTTCGCTTGCGCGATGCCGCCACACCGACCAAACCTAAAGCGAGGAGGGCGATGGAATAGGGTTCCGGTAGTCCCGGCGGAGGAGGAGGCGGTAGCGGGGCCCGAAAGTTCGAGATCGTGATCATCGCGGCCCCCCCAAGATTGTCGATCGTCTCGACGTAGAAGCCGAACACGTCCCCCGCGGCAACGGAGAAATCAAAAGAACCGCTCTGGCTGGCTGCACCAGAGAGATCGGTCACCTGGACCGTACTGCCGTTCAATAGATAACCGGCGGTATCAAAAAACGCACTGGGTACAGGTGGTGTCGATAAGGGATCGCCTACGTCGAGCGTTTCGTAACTCCAGTCGAAGTGGACCAACCCAGCCCCCCCGGCAATAATGGTGAAACTGGTCAGTGAAGAGAACGGAACCCCCGCGCCAGCGCCAATCACGTCGGAGCCGATCACCGTGACCGAGGCCGGAGCGCCCGAAGTGTAGGAGCCTGTTCCACACTCGCTAGGAGAAGCGCAGGAATTGGTGAGCGTCCAGCTACCGGGGACACCGTAGTAACCGCTGAAGTCGGCCGATGCCGGGAGCGAAAGGCCCAGCAGGCCGGCCGCCGAAATGGCGTAAAGCAAATTTGCACGAGATCGTTTCATGTTCGACCCTTCCATATGGGATTACAAGACAGACATCATTTTGAAGCATTATTCGTGCCCGTTATAAAACATCAGTACAATCAAATGATTATCATGGAAGCCGGTTCCTTGCCGCTTGTAAGTGTAAAAATCTCCGACACATAGCAGGCCCCGAAGTGCTCGGGAACCTTGCCAGCACATGGTGATTTCCGGCCCGATCGAACCGATATCGGGCAGCAATCACGCTCACGGCGCCCCCCGAGCCGACCTGCTTTCGCCAGCCCACCCCACCCAGGTCAGCAGCAACAGCAGCAGAAGGAATCGCGGCGCGTCGATGAGCGTATCGAGGAGCGTGATCACCAGGACCCCCGACAGTGCGGCCAGAAAGGCGCCAGCCCAGACATCACCCGTCCATGCGCGGCGGCTGGTGCGTGTCATCCCCAGCCCGATCAGGCCCGCCATGGCCACGAGGCCGAGCCAGCCCTGGTCGAACAGGATGGCCACCGGCATGCTCCAGACATGCCAGGGCAGGTCCTGGTCGACGCTGAAAAACCATCGATCGAGCCCCTGTTCGAAGTCGCCGTTGTGACTGACCTGAGTTCCGTCTGCGGCCAGCAGACGGACATTATCGATGTCCACACGGCCCTGCGATGCATTGGCAAGCGATAGCTTGACCGGCCGCCGTGCCAGCCACCCGCCGCTGCCGAGTTCGCCACTGGACAGGCGAAACTGCTGTGACTGCCATTGTCCGTCCCCTTCGGCAATATCGGCCGTCTTGAATATGCAAAGCCCCGAGGTGAGCAGGAGTTTCTCGCACAGGGAGACGGAAACCCCCTTCCCCGCCTGGGGGCCGCGAATGTCGAGCTGCAGCGTGTATTCCTCACCGGGTGCGATGCGAATGAATTGTTCCATGTACAGGGGATTGCCCGTGCCGAGCCGCAGGAAGGTATTGCCATGCTCGCTTTCGAGGCGGTAACTGGTCGCCCTGGGCTCGCTGCTGCGCCAGTAGTGGGTTTCCGGGAAGCGGCCGACTCCCATTCCCAGCAGGGCGGTGATCAGCCCTGGGTCGCGCATGGCCAGGGTATCCGCCCAATGGTCCCGGCGCGCGGCCAGATCATGGCCGATGGCCGAGATTCGCTGCTGCGCAAAGGCACCGCTGTAGATCGGAACGGCCACCGCCGCGGCCAGGGCTAACAGTAGCCCAGCCGCTGCCCATCGATAGACCCTGGATCGAAGAGCGCCGGGGCCGGACGCCCGCGCTTCTTGCATGGGCGCCGGCGCAGGGTCCCTGGCCGTGTTGCGCGCGGCGCTCGGCCAGCGCGATGGCAGGATCAGCAGGCAGGCGATGATCAGGGCCAAAGCGAAGCCGGCATACCCTGCTCGTGAAAAGGTCACCATGATGGCATAGCTGGCGCCGAGCAGCAGCAATCCACTCGCCAGCCGCGCGGCGAGCGAACGGGCCTGCACCATGGGCAGCAAGGCAAAAGGCAGCGCAGCCGTCAGATACGCTTCGATATCGGCACCGCCGGTATGCATCTGGGAAAAGGGTCCGGTGACCCGGTAGGTATCGGTGAAATTGAGAAGTCCGGGAAAGAGCATGCGTTCCCAGATCACCACTGCGATCGTCCCGGCGAGTCCCACCCCCATGCCGGCCGCGAATACCGGGCGAACATCCTGACCCGCAGCGGTGAAGCGGTGCATCAGGGCGAACAGCAGCAGTGCCCACAACGCCCCTCTGGCAATGCGCAGGGCATTGAATGGGCTGTAGTAGCTGGAGAAGCTGTTGACATCGGGCAGCGCCATCGGAAGCACGGCGTACAGCGTGCTGACGGTAAAGGTCAAAGCCAGCAGGCAGGCCACTGCCAGACCCGGCAGATCGCGGCAGGAACCCTTGGGCGCCGGCCGAACGCGGGCGTAACCGACCGCCAGGCTGACGATGACCAGAAAATCGAATTCATCCAGGTAATAACGCCCGCTCCAGGGGGCCAGATCGAGCAGCGGGATGGCGGCCGGAATCGCTGCCCAGAGCAAGCCAGGCTGGAACCAGAGCAGTGCCGCGTAGCACAGCAGCAGCAGCGCGAGCAATCCGGGATAGAAAGGGAAGTCGATGACGATCCAGGCCGCCACCGCCAGGATCGTGGCCAGGGCCAGGCAGGCGCGCCTCGAAGCGTGGCCGGCGCTGCCCGCCGACGCCTTCTCGTCAATCCGGATCACTGGCCGGGTCACGACCGTGAGGCCGGCCTGCCGGGTTGCCACCGAGGCCTGCTCCAGGCCTTGTAGAAGCTTGCTGACCGACCAGGCCGCGATGGCACCGATCAGGAGATTGGTCGGGTCCGGGTGGTGGGCAAGAAAGAGTTTGCTCGACTCGATGCCGGTCGCGGCCAGGGCGGCGACCCACAGTGCCGCGGCCGGCGACCACCAGCGCAGCCAGGCCAGCACCCCGATCGGGGCGTACATCAAGGCCACCGATACCAGACTGATCAGGGCGGCGTGCTCGGTGGTGTAGTAATGATAATAGAATGGCAGGAAGCGGGCCTCGGCCAGCGTACGGCTGGCGACCGCCTCGCCGTGCCAGGCATGATCGAACCAACCGTTTACCGCCACCAGAGCGAGCAGGTAAAGCAGACCGAGTGGCAAGGCCAGCTTCCTGCTCCTGGGCTGGAGATGGAGATCATGCAGGGAAATCCGGTCTTGCCAGAGACGAGCGCCGCCATACATGCCGATGGCGCGGGTCAGCAGCGAGACGCCCTGGCTGGAGCCCGAGAAAATGAAGAACTGCGCTGTTTCGATGGCCACCCCCAGGACAATGCCATAGAGTACGGCATGCTGGGTCGCAGGACGCTCTCTGGCGAGGTTCCAGCGGCCGAGGATGAAGCCCAGGGGAAGGACGGCAAGCATCTCGGCGGTTAACTTGGCGATCAGAATGACCGGGCCGCGACCTGTGCCCTGTTCGGCAAACAACCAACCCCAGGCATCGGACTGCACCTTGGCCACCAGTTCGGCTTTCGACAGCAGAAAATCGAAGGGAAACAGGCTGAACAACAGGTAGGCGACCGCGTAGGCCTGTAGGGCGCGGCCGGCCAGCTGGCCCAGGTTCCCGCTCAGGGCAGCAAGCACTTTGCGAAACCACGCCGACCAATGGAAGGCCAGCGCGATCCCCACGACACTGCCGATGAGCTCGGCGATCACGTCGTTGCGGGAGACCGTTCGCGGAGGAAAGTACAACTGGGCAAACTCCACCGCCAGCGCCAGCGCAAAGCAGAAACACGCCGTGCCGACGAGCAAGGGAAAGCGCGCCCGCAAACCCTTGTTCCAGCCAAAAAGGGCCACGCTAAGAAAGCCCACGGGAACATAGAGCACGCCATTGGCGATCCAGTCGGCCCGGCTCTCGACGCCGAGTTTCAACATGGGTAACTGCTTGAAGGTCGCCCAGGCCTGATCAAACGGCAGCAGACGAAAATCCAGTGGCACCAGGCTGCCATAGATGACGAAGGCGACATACGCGAGCCAGAGCAGGACGCGCTGGGTCAGCGCCACGTCAGGGCCGGCGACTCGACGATCAGCAGATTCAACGCGGGGCATGGGGAGGGACTCTATCACAAGATCTGGAGACTTCCAGGATCGCCATTTATTCATGCTTGCCAACCGATTTCCTCAGAGGAGAGCCGGCTGGCGTTGAACGGATTTACCCATGGCAAAGCGTTGGCGGGATGGCAACAATCGGATAGAATCGAAAAATTATGGACTCCCTTTCAGTGATACGCGAATTCCTGCAAGAACGACTCGGTGTCGAAGCGGTGAAGATCACTTCGGATGCGCTTCTGGACGACCTGGGGGTCGATTCGTTCATGGTTCTCGAACTGATGTTCGAATTCGAGGAACGCTTCGGCATCACCCTTGCAAGGGATCTGAAGACTCCGCGAACCGTTGGCGAAATGGCAGGCCTGATGGATCGGCTGCGCGGCGAACATCAGTCTTGAGTCATGAGCCGGCGTCGCGTTGCCATCACAGGGTTGGGCCTGGTCAGCCCGTTTGGCGATAGTCTTGCGGACTTCTTCCAGCGCATTCTGAGCGGCGAATCGGCGGTTCGCCTCCTCCGTCTCGACGAGCTGCCGCGGGCCTTGGCCATCCCTTTCGTCGCCTGCCCCGGTTTTCAGGCCAGTGCGGTACTCGGCAAGGCACTGGCGGGAACGATGGACCGCTTCGCCCAGTTGGGGACGGCTGCCGCGTTCGCGGCCTGGGACGATGCCGGCCTCGACCGGCGGCAAAACGCCGAAAGCCGCGAGCGCTGGGGCGTCTCCTGGGGAACGGCCCTGGGTGGCACACTGGCCTATGAAAAGGGTTACAAGGAGCTGTGGCAAAAGGGCCGCGAACGGATTTCGCCGCTCTCCGTCATTCTCGGCATGAATAACGCGGCCAATGCCCACATTTCGATCCAGCTTGGGCTGGGCGGCGTCAGCATGAGCCATACCGTCGCCTGTGCTTCTTCGAGCATCGCCATCGGCGAGGCGTTCCGACGGGTGCGCAGTGGTGAGGCGCCGATCATGCTGACCGGGGGTTCGGACGTACCGCAGGCCTACGGCGTGGCGCGTGCCTGGGATGCCTTGCGCGTACTGGCCAGCGGTGACGAGAAGACGGCTCCCGTCGCCTGCCGGCCTTTCAGTGAAGACCGGGACGGGCTCGTGCTTGGTGAGGGTGGTGCTGCCCTGGTACTCGAGGACTGGGAACATGCGCACAGGCGAGGAGCACGCATTCACGGGGAACTCATCGGTTATGGCAGCACCTGCGACCATGCGCATCTGGTCCGTCCTGAGGCCGACGGCCAGATCCGTGCGCTGCGCGCGGCGCTCGACGATGCCGCCCTGAACCCAAGTGATGTCGACTACATCAATGCGCACGGAACGGCAACCATCGAAGGCGACCCGGTGGAGGTCGAAGCGATCCGAGCGGTCTTTGGCGATGGCGGGACGAGACCCGCAGTCAGCGGCACGAAGTCGATGCACGGTCATCTGCTCGGTGCCGCAGGGGCCATCGAGGCCATCGTCACCATTCTGTCCCTGCGCGAGCAGGCCATTCCACCCACTGCTCACCTCGATACGATCGATCCGGCATGTGCTGGCGTCGACCATGTCAGCGTCACCCGACGTGATCAGCCACTCAGTACGGCACTTTCGAATTCCTTCGCATTCGGCGGCAGCAACGCGGTGCTCGCCTTTCGCGCCGCCTCGCAATAACTCCACGGGAAAAACGTGATGTCCCAAGAAACCAGCACCCTCACAGCCGAAACCCTCCTGGCGGAAGTCGCCGACCTGATCGTCTCGGCGCTCAATCTGGATCTCGATCCGGGGAACATCGAACCGGATGCGCCGCTGTTCGGAGAAGGACTTGGGCTGGATTCGATCGACGTCCTTGAGGTCGCGCTGGTCGTCTCGAAGCGCTATGGTTTTCAGTTGCGTTCGGACAACGACGACAACGTGCGCATCTTCTCGTCCTTGCGTACGCTGGCAGCGCACATCGCCAGCCAACGAACGAAATGACCGTGATCACCCCGGCCAACCTCCTGCGCGTGAGCAGCCTGGCCGGGCTGTTGATCGCCTGGACATGGCTCGCGCACGAGACCAGCGCCGGCGAGAGTGCCTCCGATCTGGCCGTGGCCGTGGCCAGCGCGCCGATCGTGGCCGTCGTCGTCCTCCTGCTGTGGCGGGTGGACCCGCGGCAACGGGGGCTGCCGGCAACCGGCGGACTGGCTGCGACCCTCATCCTCGCCTGGCAATGGCAGGCGCTACGGCACAATGTTGCCCTCCTGTATTACCTCCAGCACGCGGGCACCAACCTGGCACTTGGCCTGCTGTTCGGACGCAGCCTGATCGGCCAGGGCGAGCCGCTGGTCACCCGCTTCGCCCGTCTGGCCCACCACGGCGTCGTTTCGGACGCCCAGGTGCGCTACACGCGGCAGGTGACCATCGCCTGGACTGTCTATTTCGGGATGACTGCGGGCCTGTCGACCGCCCTCTTCCTGTTGGCATCGCCGATCGTCTGGTCAACCTTTGCCAATCTTCTGACCATGCCCCTCCTGGGCCTGATGTTTGCCGGCGAGTATCTGGTCCGACATCGTGTCTTGCCACCGGCGGATCGTACCCGGATTGCCGACACCATCCGTGGCTATCGTGAGGCACGCCAACCGGGTTCACTGGCGAACGACCGATGAGCGCGGTGCCGCTGCTCGGGCACACCAGCCTCGACGACATCCTTGCCTACCTGCCCGACGGCCCGGCGACCGTGCGCGACTTCCTCGCCAGCGCGTCGGCACTGGCCACGATCCTGCCGACCAGCCAGTATTTTCTGAACCTCTGCCAGGACCGCTATCGCTTCAGCGTCGGCCTGGCGGCTGGCCTGCTTGGAGAGCGCACGAGTCTGCAGCCGTCGTCCCAATCGGTCGAAACGCTGCGCCAGATCCGGCACCAGCATCCCGACGTCTTCTGCCTCTGCGACAGCGCTTTCGACAGTCTCGACCTGCCGCGAGTCGACTTCCCCGATCGACTGGCAGCTCCCTCCGAAGCCTTCGCCCGAATCCCCGACATCTCCGCCGAACGGGTGGCGATCATCGCCTACACCTCCGGATCGACCGGCCTACCGGTCGCACACGCCAAGTCCTGGGGATCGCTGGTCCGCAACGCCCGCGCCGAAGCCGGCCGGCTCGGTCTGCTGCACGGACCTCGGCACACCATCGTCGGCACCGTGCCGGCACAGCACATGTACGGATTCGAATCGACGGTGCTGCTCGCCCTGCACGGTAATTCGCCGTTCTGGTCGGGCAAGCCCTTCTATCCACAGGACATTGTCTGCGCGCTGCAGTCCGTGCCGTCGCCCCGGCTCCTGGTCAGCACACCTTTTCATCTCGGCACGCTGCTTGCCGCCGAGGTCGAACTGCCGACCGTGGAGCGGCTGCTGTCGGCCACCGCCCCGCTCTCGCGGCAACTCGCCATGACAGCGGAATCCCGTTTTGGTGCCCCGCTGCACGAGATCTACGGGTGTACCGAAAGCGGTCAGCTAGCCAGTCGGCGCCTGCTCGCGGACCCCGCCTGGAGGCCGCTCGATGGGGTCTGCCTGGAACGGGAGGGCGACCGGATCGTCGCGTTCGGAGGGCATATCGAAGGCCGTGTCGTCCTTGCCGACGAGATCGAGCTGTTGCCCGACGGGCGCTTCATGCTGCTGGGGCGCAACGCCGACCTGATCAGCATTGCCGGCAAGCGCAGCTCGCTGGCCTACCTCGACCACCAGATCACGGCCATCCCCGGCGTCGTCGATGGCGCTTTCTTCGAGCCCGACACCGCGTCGTCACACGGCATCACGCGCCTGTGCGCGTTCGCCGTTGCACCGCAACTGACCGGGCGACAAGTGCTCGCCCGATTGCGGCAGCGGGTCGACGCGGCCTTCCTGCCACGGCCCCTGTTCCTGGTCGATGCGTTGCCGCGCAACAGCACCGGCAAACTGCCGCGCGCCGACCTGCAGGCGCTGTACGAATCCTGCCGGACGACTTCCCGCGATGCGTCGCACTGATTTCGAATGGACCGTTGCCGCCGGGCACCCGGCCTTCTCCGGACATTTCCCCGACCAGCCGATCGTCCCCGGCGTCGTTCTGCTCGACCGCGCGCTGTACTTCGCCGAAGCCGTGCTGGGCAGACCGGCATTGGTCTGGGAGATTGCCCAGACCAAATTCTTCAGTCCCGTCGGCCCGGGCCAGGTGCTCACTTTCCAGTTGCATGAAAGGCCGGACACGAGCATCGCCTTCTCCGTCCTCGCTGAAGGATGCGAAGTGGCCGCCGGCCACCTGAGACCGGGCCGATGAACAGCGGGCAGCACGCCGCCGCCTGGCTGCACCAGCGGGAGCGCAGCAATCTCGCGATCCTGCGGCTGATGGTCTGGATCTCCCTGACCCTAGGCCGCCGCGTTGGCCGCCTTCTGCTCTACGGAATCGCCCTGTATTTCCTGTTCTTTTCTCCACAGGCGCGGCGCGCCAGTCGAAACTACCTTGGCCGTTCACTCGGACGTTGGGCCGAATGGTCTGACGGCTACCGCCACGTCCTCACCTTCGCGAGCACGATCCATGATCGGGTCTACCTGCTCAATGATCGCTTCGACCTGTTCGACATCGAGGTGCATGGCAGCGAAGCCCTGCATGCGGCGCTGGCAAGGCAGCCGGGTGCGCTGCTGGTCGGCGCCCATCTCGGCAGCTTCGAAGTCCTGCGCGCGGTCGCCCGCGGTCGCGCCGGCCTGAAGGTAGCGATGCTGATGTACGAAAAAAATGCCCGCAAGATCAATGCCACGCTGGCAGCGATCAATCCGTCGGCGGGTCAGGACATCATCCCCCTCGGCCGTTTGGAATCGATGCTCGAGGCACGCGACAAGCTCGACAAGGGGTATCTGGTGGGCATGCTGGCCGACCGCGCGCTGGTCGACGAGGCCACGCAGGAACACGATTTCCTCGGCCAGCCGGCGGCCTTTCCGATCGGACCGTTCCGCGTGGCAGCGATGCTGCGCCGGCCGGTGTTCTTCATGACCGGGCTGTATCTGGGCGGCAACCGCTACCGCCTCCACTTCGAAATGCTCGCCGATTTTTCGCAGGTGGCGGCGCCCGACCGAGAGGCGGCAATGCGCGCGGTGCAGGCATGCTACGTCAGCCGCCTTGAGCACTATTGCCGGCAGGCTCCCTACAACTGGTTCAACTTCTTCGACTTCTGGCGGAAGGCGCGGTGAAGCGACTGCTCGCCGCCCTGTTGCTGACGGTCCTGACCACCCCTGTGCGGGCGGCCGCCTGGGATCTGGCGCAACTGATGGACGAGCTTGCCCGGACGCGCGGCGGCAAGGCGCGCTTCGTCGAGACCAAATACCTCGCGCTGCTCGACCGGCCAATCGTAGCGAGTGGCGAAATGCGCTTCACGACGCCCGACCGGCTAGAAAAGCGACAATTGACGCCGCGTCCGGAAACGCTCCTGCTCGACAAGGAGCGGCTGACCATCGAGCGCGGCCAGCAGAAACTGAGCATCGATCTGACTGCCCAGCCGGAGGCACGGGCCTTCGTCGACAGCATCCGCGGGGCGCTCACCGGCAACCGCCAGGCGCTCGAAAAGAACTATGCGCTCCACCTTGCCGGCAACCGCGAGCGCTGGACACTCACCCTGCTGCCAAGCGACCAAGCGATCGCCGCCATTGTTCATAAGATCAGTATCGCCGGCCAAGGCAACCGCATCCACAGCATCGAGTATCTGCAGGCCGACGGTGACCGGGCAGTGATCCGCATCGAGCACATCTCCGAGAAGTGACCATCCCCGCCCTCCGTTCCTTCGTTCTCTGGTCGATGGCAATGCTCGCCGGCGCTGCGATCGTCTGGCATGGCCGCTTCTCGGCCGACATGTCGTTCTTTCTGCCGGCACACCCCAGCGCCAGCCAGCAGGTTCTCGTCGACCAGCTCAGGGAGGGTGCCGTCACGCGACTGTTGATGCTGGGCATCAGCGGCGGAGATGCCGGGCAACGGGCTACGCTGTCCCGCGAACTGCGCGCGCGCCTCGCCAGCCAGCCCGAGTTCATCGCCGTACGCAACGGCGAAGCGCACAGTCTCGACGCAGACCGCGAATTCCTGTTCCGCCATCGCTACCTGCTCAGCCCGGCGGTGACACCGGAACGTTTCTCGGTCGCCGGCCTGCGCGCCGCGATCGCCGAGAGCATCGACCTCCTGTCTTCGCCCGCCGGCCTGCTGGTCAAACGGCTGCTGCCACAGGACCCGACCGGCGAACTGATCGGCCTGCTGCTCGGACTCGATGCCGGCGCCCAGCCCGACAGCCGCGCCGGCGTCTGGTCGTCGCGCGACGGCGAACGGGCAGTGCTGCTGGCGCAGACCGCCGCCCTGGGTTCAGACACCGACGCCCAGGCCAGGGCACTCGATGTGGTTCGCGAAGCATTCGCCGCCGCCCGCGCAGCCGCCGGGGTGCCGGCCGCCAGCCTGCAGATTGCCGGCCCGGCGGTGTTTGCCGTGCATGCCCGGGCGACCATCCAGGCGGAAGTCGCCAGGCTGTCGCTGATCAGCACGCTGGCCATCGCCGGCCTGCTGTATTTCGTCTACCGCTCGTTCAGGCTGATGAGCCTCGGCTTGTTGCCGGTGGTCAGCGGCGCGCTGGCCGGCATGGTCGCTGTCAGCCTCGCCTTCGGCACGGTTTTCGGGATCACCGTCGGTTTTGGTTCGGCGCTCATCGGCGAGGCGGTCGATTACTCGATCTACTATTTCGTCCAGACCGAACGTGGCGACACCACAACCTGGCGCGCCCGCTTCTGGCCGACGATCCGTCTCGGCGTCCTGACCTCGGTGTGCGGCTTCGCGGTTCTCCTCCTGTCCGGCTTTCCCGGACTGGCCCAGCTCGGCCTGTATTCGCTGAGCGGCCTGCTCACCGCCGCCGCCGTCACGCGTTTCGTCCTGCCGCAACTGCTCCCGATCGGCGTCGAGCCACGCGACCTGAGCGCGCTCGGCCAGGCGTTTGCGCGACTCGCCGCCTGGCTGCCGCGGCTGCGCTGGCCGCTGATCGTCCTCGCCACACTCGCCGCCGCCAGTCTGATCGCCAACCGTGACCCCTTGTGGAATCAGGAACTCGCAGCCCTGAGCACCGCCAGCACCGAAGACCTGGCCATCGACCACGCGCTACGCGCCGACCTCGGCGCACCCGACGCCCGCCTGCTGGTCGTGGTCAGCGCCGCCGACCGCGAACAGGCCCTGCAGGCCGCCGAACGTACGGGCGCCCAACTCGACCGGCTGCTCGCAGCCGGCGTCATCGGCGGCTACGATTCGCCAGTCCGCTTCCTGCCCAGTGCGGCAACCCAGCTCGCGCGGCGCGCCAGCCTGCCCTCGGCGGCGCAACTGCGCGAACGTCTGCCGCTGGCGCTCGCCGATTCGCCGCTCGCCGCCAGCAAGCTCGAACCCTTCCTGCGCGACATCGACGCCGCGCGCGTGGCGCCGATCATCGGCCCGGAAGCGCTGCACGGCACCAGTCTGGCGCTCGCCGTGGACGCCCTGCTGCTGCCGCGGCGCAACGGCTGGAGCGTCCTCCTGCCGTTGCGGCCGCCGTCCGGTGACCACCTGCGCGCGCTCGACGCCGAAGCCTTGCGCGCGACCCTGGCGGGTTCCGGTGCGCTGCTGATCGACATGAAGACCGAGGTGGACAAGCTGTATGCGCACTACCTCGACGAAGCACGGCTCCTCTCGCTGGGGGGGTTCGTCGCCATCGTTGGCCTGCTCGGCGCAACCCTGCGTTCGCCCCGCCGCGTGCTGCGGGTGATCATGCCACTGCTGCTGACGGTCCTGCTGGTCACCGCCGCCCTCAAACTGGCCGGCGTCCGCCTGCAACTGCTGCATCTGGTCGGCATGCTGTTGATCGTCGCCATCGGTTCCAACTACGCCCTCTTTTTCGACCGCCTCGGCGGCCGGCTGGCTGGCGAACCGCGGACGGTCGCCTCGATGCTCATCGCCTGCCTGACGACCGCGATCGGTTTCGGCACGCTGGCGACTTCGCAGGTGCCCGTCCTGCAGGCGCTGGGCATCACCGTCGGTCCGGGCGCGGTCCTGGCACTGCTCCTCTCGGCCTGCTTCATCCAGCCGGCACCGCAGGCATGAGCGCACCTCTGCGAACCCTCGGCCGGATCACTGGCGCAGCGACGCGGCTGGTGCTGCTGCCGGGCGCGCACATGAACGCGGCGGACTTCGTCAGCGCCGGTTTCTTCAGCGCCATCACGCGCCGCCGCCTGCCGCTCGACCTCCTGGCGGTAGACCTCGACCTGGCGATGATCTCCAGCGGCGAGGCTCTGCCCGCACTGCAGGAAGAAATCCTGTCGCCGGCGCGCGCGCAGGGTTGCCGGAACCTCTGGCTGGGCGGCATCTCGCTCGGCGGCCTGCTGGCGCTGTGTCAGCAGGCCGATTCGCCGGGCAGCGTCGATGGCCTCTGCCTGCTCGCCCCCTACCCTGGCAGCCGGCTAACCGCCGATGCCATCGCCGACGCTGGCGGGCTGGCCCACTGGCAACCCTCTGCCGAGCAACTCGCCGACTGCGAATTTCGCGTCTGGCAATGGCTGCAGAAACCACCAGCCGACTTCCCGGTCTTCGTCGGCTATGGGGCCGAAGACCGCTTCGCCGCGGGCCTGCGGAAGATCGCCGGCTGCTTCCCGTCGACCGCCAGCCAGGTCGTCCCCGGTGGTCACACGTGGCCTGTCTGGCAGCTCCTCTGGGAACATTTTCTCGACCGGCGACTCCTGCCGACGTGAAGCACATGCCAAGACCCTGGAATCCCTCGCCGGCCATCCAGGCCTCGTTCGCCCTGCACGGCGCAGCAGCGCTCGGCGTCCTGGCGATGCCGGGCCACTGGCCGTGGGCGCTCGGGGCACTGGCCGCCAACCACCTGATCCTGACGACGGCCGGCCTGCTGCCGCGCAGCACCCTGCTCGGCACCAATCTGACACGCCTGCCGGCCGCGGCCAGCGCACGCCGGGAAATCGCCCTGACCATCGACGATGGCCCCGACCCGGAAGTCACGCCGCGTGTTCTCGACCTTCTCGACATCGCCGGCGCGCCGGCGAGTTTCTTCTGCATTGGCAGCCGCGCCCGCCGATTCCCCGTGCTCTGCCGCGAAATCGTCCGCCGCGGCCACCGCGTCGAGAACCACGGCGACTCGCATTCATCCGCCTTCGCCGCCTTCGGCATGCGCCACATGCACGCCGACATCGCGGCCGCGCAGAGCACGCTGTCCGACATCACCGGTCAGGCGCCGCGCTTCTTCCGGCCGACGGCGGGGCTGCGCAGCCCGCTGCTCGACCCGGTCCTGGCGCGTCTCGATCTGCGACTCGCGGCATGGACACGCCGCGCCTTCGACACCCGCGAGGGTAATCCGCAGCGCGTCTTCCAGCGGCTGATCCACCGTCTCGGCCCCGGCGACATCCTGCTGCTGCACGACGGCCACGCCGCGCGCGCACCCACCGGCGAAGCCCTGATCGTCGCCGTCCTGCCCCGGCTGCTGCAGGCCATCGCGGAGAGTCGCCTCAACCCCGTCACCCTGACCCATTCCCTGGCATGAACGAACCCTTCCTGTCCACCCTGCTCGACGACGCCAGCCGCCCCTTCCGCGCCGGCGGGCACTTCGCCTACTACTATGCGCGCGGCAAGCTGTCCAGCGACTGCATCTTCCGCGAACTTCTCAGGCGCGGCATCTTTCCTGCCGAAGGGCGCTTTCTCGACCTCGGCTGCGGCCAGGGCAGCCTGTTTTCGTGGCTGCTGGCGGCGCGCGCGCGCTACGAGAAAGGTCATTGGCCGAGCGACTGGGCGGCCGCCCCGAAACCGCTGCGCCTGCGCGGTTATGAGCTGATGGCCAGGGACGTCGAACGCGCCCGGCGCGCCTTCGGCCCGCAACACCCGATCGTCGACATCCGGCAAGGCGACATGTGCGCGGTCGACTTCGGCCAGGCGGAGGTTGTCACCATCCTCGACGCGCTGCATTACATCGACCACACGCGTCAGGAGGACGTCCTGAAGCGGATTCGGGCAGCACTGCCGCCAGGCGGGCTGTTCGTCACGCGCGTCGGCGATGCCGGCGCCGGCCTCCCCTACCACCTCTGCAACTGGGTCGATCACGCCGTCACCTTCTGCCGCGGCCACCGCCTGGCGAAGCTCTACGGGCGCACGCTGGCGCAATGGTCCGAACTCCTCGACACGCTCGGCTTTTGCGTCGAAACGCTGCCGATGAACGAGGGCAAACCCTTTGCCAACAACATGCTGGTATGTCGACTGTCGGCATGAACGTCCCGCCGGCCGTGCAGCCGCTCGTCGTTGCCGATGCGTCGGGCAACCGGCAATCGTCCTCTGCTAATATTCGGCTCCGACGATCTGGAGCATCCACTTGATCCCTTTGCTGGTTTCCGCCTACACCCTGACCACCTGCCTCGGCCGCGGCCTTTCTGCGACGCTGGCAGGCCTGCGCGCGGGCAGCAGTGGCCTGGCGCCCTGCGCTTTCGAAACGGCCGTGATCGATACCTGGATCGGCGAGGTGGCGGCGGTCGACGATCAGACCCTGCCGGCGACGCTGGCGCGCTACGATTGCCGGAACAACCGTCTGGCGCAACTCGGCCTTGAAACCGATGGCCTGGCCGAACGGGTGCGCGCAGCGGCAGCGCGCTACGGCCGCCACCGCCTCGGGGTTTTTCTCGGCACCAGCACCGGCGGCATCCTGCAGGCCGAACTCGCCTACCGCCGGCGCGACCCGCACGGTGGCGCCTTGCCCGACGATTTCATCTACCGCAACACGCACAATCCATTCTCGCTGGCCGAATTCGTGAGCGATTTTTTCGACCTCGAAGGTCCGGCGATGACCGTGTCCACGGCCTGCTCGTCGAGCGCCAAGGCCTTTGCGGCAGCGGCTCGCCAACTCGCCTGCGGCAGCATCGACGCGGCGCTGGTCGGCGGCGTCGATTCCCTGTGCCTGACGACGCTCTACGGCTTTGCCTCGCTCGAACTGACCTCGAGCCAGCCGTGCCGGCCTTACGACACGGCGCGCAACGGCATCTCGGTCGCCGAAGGGGCCGCTTTTGCGCTGCTCGAACGCCTGCCGAAGAATGCCCGCCCCGGCTCGCTGCTGCTGCTCGGCTACGGGGAGTCGAGCGATGCCTACCACATGTCCTCACCGCACCCGCAAGGCCTCGGCGCCCGCATGGCGATCGAGGCGGCCCTGCGCTCGGCCGGCCTGCGCCCCCTCGACATCGACTACATCAACCTGCACGGCACCGCGACGCCGAGCAATGACGCGGCCGAAGGCAAGGCGGTGGCCGCGCTGTTCGGAGAGCGCACGCCGTGCAGTTCGACCAAGGGGGCGACCGGCCATACGCTCGGAGCCGCCGGCGCCGTCGAAGCGCTGATCTGCGCGCTGGCGCTCACGCACGAGCTGTTGCCCGGCAGCCCGCACACCAGGACAGCCGACCCGGCGATCCCGATCGACTACCGGCTCACTCCCAGCGCCGCGCGCGTGCAGCGGGCACTGAGCAACTCCTTCGGCTTCGGCGGCAGCAACTGCAGCCTGGTTTTCGGCATCAGCGCATGAGACCGACTCCGCTCACCGCCTGGGTCGACGGCGTCGGCTTCCTCGCCCCCGGCATGCCGGACTGGCCGACCGCCTGCGCCATCCTGCGCGGCGAACAGGCTTATACGCCAGCGCCTTCCGTGCTGCCGGTGCCGAACGTTCTGCCTCCGGCCGAGCGCCGGCGCGCCAGCCGTGTCGTCAAGCTGGCGCTCGCACTTGGGCTGGAAGCCGCCGCCCATGCCGAAGCCGACGTCGGCACCCTGGCCACGGTGTTCACCGCGTCCGGCGCCGACGGCCACAACTGTCACGCGCTGTGCGAGCAATTGGCGACCGACGACCGCCGGATTTCGCCGACCCGCTTCCACAACTCGGTACACAACGCCGCCGCCGGCTACTGGGGCATCGCCACCGGCGCGATGGCCCCGTGCCAGGTGCTGTGTGCCTTCGATGCGAGCTTTGGCGCCGGCCTGCTGGATGCGCTGGCGCAAGTCGTCGTCGACCAACGGGCGACCTTGCTGATCGCCTACGACAGCGAGTATCCGGAACCCCTGCACCGCAAGCGGCCGATCCCTGATTGCGCCGGCGTGGCGCTGCTGCTGACCCCGGTCGAGAGCGTCCGCTCGCTGGCGCGCATCGCCGTCACGCCAGGCACCGACGACGCCGCCAGGCTGGCCGATGGCGAACTGGAAAGCCTGCGCACGACGATCCCGGCGCTGCGCAGCCTGCCGCTGCTGCAGAGGCTGGCCAGGCGCGAAGGGGGCAGCGTCTGCCTCGACTACCTGCCGCCGATGCAACTGCGCGTGGACTGCGTCCCGTGCTAGACCATCGCTGGATCGCCGAGCATATCCCCCACCAGGGCAGCATGTGCCTGCTCGAGTCGGTCGTCGACTGGTCGGCAACGACGATTTCCTGCCGCGCAACCAGCCATACCGACCCGGCCAACCCGCTGCGCACCGAGGGTCGCCTGGGCGCGGCGAGCGCCATCGAGTACGCGGCGCAGGCGATGGCCGTGCATGGCGCGCTGCTTGCCGAAACCGGTGGACGGCCTCGCCATGGCTACCTGACCAGCCTGCGCGGCGTGACCCTGCACGTCGCCCGACTCGACGACCTGCCTGGAGAACTGAGCGTCCAGGCCGAGTGCCTGTCGAGCGACAGCCACAATCTCCTCTACCGCTTCTCGGTCAGCCACGCCGGCCGCTGCCTGGTCGACGGACGCGCCGCCGTCGTCCTCGACGCCGCCAAGGTCGCCGCGGTACGACGGCCATGAAGCGCGCGCTGGTCACCGGCGGCAGCGGCGGCATCGGCGCGGCGATCTGCCGCCGCCTGGCCGCCGACGGCTGCCACGTGATCGTGCACGCCCACCGCGGCCGCGCGCAGGCCGAGGCGGTCGTCGGCGAAATCGTCGCCGGCGGCGGCAGCGCCGAAGCGGTCGTTTTCGACATCACCGAGCGTGAGCCTACGGCGACGGCATTGGCGGACCTCCTCGCCGCCGGCCCGATCCAGATCCTGGTCAACAACGCCGGCATCCATGCCGACGCGGTCTTTCCCGGCATGTCCGGCGAACAATGGGACCGCGTCATCGATGTCTGCCTGAACGGCTTCTTCAACGTCACCCGGCCGCTGATCCTGCCGATGATCCGTACGCGCTGGGGGCGGGTCGTCAGCCTCTCGTCGGTCGCGGCGATCACCGGCAACCGCGGCCAGGTCAACTACTCGGCGGCGAAGGCTGCGCTGCAGGCCGCGAGCAAGTCGCTGGCGCTGGAAGTGGCCAGCCGCGGCATCACGGTCAATGCCGTGGCGCCGGGGATCATCGCCACCGGCATGGCCGACGGCGCTTTCGACGCCGCAACGATCAGGACACTGGTGCCGATGCAGCGCGCCGGCAAGCCTGAGGAAGTCGCCGATCTCGTCGGCTTCCTGGTTTCGGATCAGGCCGCCTACATCTCGGGACAGGTGATCTCGATCAACGGCGCGCTGATCTAGAAGAGCATCGGACGGTCATGGGATGGTGCAGCGTAAACGCCCACTCACGCTGCCCATGAGTAGTTTCGCGCCCCGCTGTCTATCTATCGACCTGGAAGTCGGGCTGCGCGATGGTCGGATTCACCGTTTTGCCGCCGTTCGCGGCGACCAGCCGGATAGGTCGCTGCGTTTCCGGCAGGGCCATCTGCTGGCCGCGCTGGAGGAACTCGAGGCGCTCGCCGAGGGCGCCAGCTTCCTGCTCGGCCATAACCTGATCGCTTTCGACCTGCCGCATCTGGCCGCCGCCAAGCCCGACCTGCGGCTACTGCAGTTGCCGGTGGTCGACACGCTGTGGCTCAACCCGCTGGCCTTCCCGCGCAATCCCTACCACCATCTGGTCAAGCACTATCAGGACGGCCAACTGCAGCGCGGGCGTTTGAACGATCCGCTGCTCGACGCGCAACTGACGCTCGAAGTCTTCCGCAACCAGCAGACGGCGCTGGCCGAAGCCTCGCCGAACCGGGTTCTCGCCTGGCACTGGCTGACGACCGTGCACAGCCGAAAGTCGGGGCTGGATCGCTTCTTCATGGCTTTGCGCCACAAGGCCCGTCCGAGCGATGGCGAAGCGCTCGCCGCCATTCGCCAGCAACTCGCCGGACACGTCTGCGCGACGCAGCTCGGTGAGGTTGTGGCCGATACCGCCGGCCAGGGTTGGGCCCTGGCCTACGCACTGGCCTGGCTGTCGGTGGCCGGCGGCAACTCGGTGATGCCACCGTGGGTGCGCCATCAGTTTCCGCAGGCCGGCATGCTGATCAGGCGTTTGCGCGATACCGCCTGCGCCGACCCGGCCTGCCAGTGGTGCGGGGAACGGCACGATGCCCGAAAGGAACTCGCGCGCTGGTTCGGCTTCCCCGAATTTCGTCCGGAGCCGGCCGACGATGCGGGCCAGCCGCTGCAGCAGAGCATTGTCGAAGCGGCGATGCGCGGCGAACACGTCCTCGGGATTCTGCCGACGGGAACCGGAAAGTCGCTGTGTTACCAGATCCCCGCGCTCTCGCGCTTCGACAAGACCGGTGCGCTGACCGTCGTCATCTCGCCGCTGGTGGCCCTGATGGCCGATCAGGTGGCCGGACTGGAGGCCCGCAACATCCGAAGCTGCGCCGCGCTCAACGGGCTGCTTTCGATGCCCGAGCGCGCCGACGTCCTCGACCGCCTGCGCCTGGGCGACATCGGCATTCTCATCGTTTCCCCCGAGCAACTGCGCAACCGCACGCTGCGCAAGGTGCTGGCGCAACGCGAAATCGGCGCCTGGGTCCTCGACGAGGCGCACTGCCTTTCCAAATGGGGGCAGGATTTCCGCCCGGATTATCGCTATGTCGGGCGCTTCATCCGCGAAAAGGCCGGCAATCAGGCGATTCCGCCCGTCCTCTGCCTGACGGCCACCGCCAAACCCGCTGTGATGGTCGACATCCTGGATCATTTCAGGGACAAGCTCGGCATCGAGCTGCGCTGCTTCAACGGCGGCGCCAATCGTGCCAACCTCGATTTCTGCGTCGTCCCGACCAGCCCGGCCGAAAAGTTCTCGCACATCCATCAGATCCTGGAAGCCGATCTGCCGCCCGAGCTGCCCGGTGGCGCCATCGTCTATTGCGCGACACGCCATCAGACCGAGGAAGTCTCGCGCTTTCTGCGGCAGAAAGGCTGGGCGGTCGACCACTTTCACGCCCGGCTGCCACCGGAAACGAAGAAGGGAACGCAAAAGGCATTCATCGAAGGCGACCTGCGCGTCATCGTCGCCACCAACGCCTTCGGCATGGGGATCGACAAGCCGGACGTGCGTCTGGTCATCCATGCCGACATTCCCGGTTCGCTGGAGAACTATCTGCAGGAAGCCGGCCGCGCCGGGCGCGACCGTCAGTCGGCACGCTGCGTTCTCCTCTACACGGTCGAGGATGTCGAGCGGCAATTCGGCATGTCGGCGCGCTCGCGGCTGTCGCGCAAGGAAATCCAGGCCATCCTGCACTCGCTGCGCAATCTCGACCGGAAGAAACGCCGGGGTGGCGGCAAGGAGGGCGACCTGATCGCCACCGCCGGCGAAATCCTCGCCGAGGATGAAGACGGCGCTTTCGAGCGTGATTCGGCCACCGACGACACGCGCGTGCGCACCGCCGTGTCGTGGCTGGAAGAAGCCGAGCTGCTGACGCGCGAGGAAAACCGGGTACAGGTCTTCCCCTCCTCGCTGCGCGTCGCCTCGCTCGATGAAGCGCGCAAGAAGATCGAGAAAAGAGTCATCGCGCCGGAGTATCGGAAAGGGCTGCTGGCGATTGTCGGCGCGCTGATCGGCGCGCCGGTCGATGAAGGCATCTCGACCGACGAGCTGATGCTCGTCTCCGGGCTTTCCCCCGAAAAGGTCCGCGCCGCTTTCTACGACCTCGAGGCGCTGGGACTGGCCAGCAACGATACGGCGCTGACCGCCTACCTCCACGTCGGCGTCGAGAGATCGTCGAAGAAACGCTTCGCGCAGGCCGCCGCACTCGAATCGGCGTTGATCGGCCTGCTGCGCGAGCAGCACCCCGACCTGGGCCGTGGCGAATCGTCGATCCTCCATCTGCGCCACGCCAACCAGCACCTGAAGGATGCCGGCCACGCCGACGCCCTGCCGGAGCGCCTGCGCCAGTTGCTGAGCAGCCTCGCCGCCGACGGCCGCGACGAGGAAGGGGGCCAGGGCAGCCTGAAGCTGCGGCGGGTCGATGTCGAATCGCTGGGCATCGAACTGCAACGCGAATGGTCGGCCGTGGAAGCCACCGCCCGGCGCCGCCGAGCCGCCGCCGGCTGCCTGCTCGATCACCTGCTCGGCTGTCTGCCTGCCGGTACCCGCGGCAACGATCAACTGGCCGAAACGACGCTGGGCAAACTGCTGGCGGCGCTGGAAGCCGATCTGCTGCTCAAGACAGAAAGAACGATCACGCCCAAGCTGCTCGACCGTGCGCTGCTGTGGCTGCACGAGCAGGAAATCATCTGCCTCAACAAGGGACTGGCCGTCTTCCGGCCGGCCATGACGATTCGCCTGGAGCCCGACTGGAAGCGCAAGTTCATGCCGGGGGATTTCGCGCCCCTCAGGCTGCACTATGACGAACAGGTGGTGCAGATTCACGTCATGGCCGAGTACGTACAGCGCGGACTCAAGGCCATGGCCGAGGCGCTGCACCTGACGATGGACTACTTCAACCTGCAACGCGACGAGTTCATGCGCCGCTGGCTGCCCGATCGGGACAAGGAACTGACGCGGCAGACGACGCCGCAGTCGTGGCACGACATCGTCGAGGTGCTGAACAACCGGCGACAGCGCGAGATCGTTGCCGACGAGCGGGAAAGCACCACCGTTCTCGTCCTCGCCGGCCCCGGCTCCGGCAAGACGCGGGTGCTGGTGCATCGCATCGCCTACCTGATCCGCGTCCGCCGCGAAAACCCGCACGGCATCCTGGCCCTCGCCTACAACCGCCACGCCGCGGTGCAGATTCGCCAGCGCCTCGGCGAGCTGATCGGCGACGATGCCCGCGGCGTGGCCGTGCTCACCCTGCACGCGCTGGCCATGCGCCTGGTCGGTGCCAGTCTGGCCACGCAGAGCGGAGGAGGAGCGAACGGCGACCGCTTCAAGGAGATCATCGAACAGGCGGTCAGGCTGCTCAAGGGCCAGGACCTGCCGCCCGAGGAAGCGGACCTGCAGCGCGAGCGCCTGCTGGCCGGCTTCCGCTGGATTCTGGTTGACGAGTATCAGGACATCGCGCCCGAACAATACGAACTGATTTCGGCGCTGGCCGGCCGCACCCGGCCCGATGAGGACGGCCGCATCAACCTCTTCGCCGTCGGCGACGACGACCAGAACATCTATGCCTTCAATGGCGCCTCGGTCGCGTTCATCCGTCGCTTCGAGGCCGACTATGCCGCCAGGCCGTCCTTCCTGACCGACAACTATCGCTCGACGGCCCACATCATCGAAGCCGCCAACCGGCTGATCGCTCCGGCGGCAAACCGCATGAAGCAGGCACACCCGATCCACATCGATGCGGCGCGCAAGGGCCAGGCCACCGGCGGCGAATGGGCCGGCCTCGACCCGGTCGGCCAGGGGCGCGTGCAGATCCTGCCGGCCGGCGACAACGATCGGACGCAGGCCCTTGCCGTGATCACGGAATTCGAGCGCATGGCAAATCTGGCGCCGGCGTGGGACTGGGCGCGCTGCGCCATCATTGCCCGCAACTGGCGCTCACTCGACCCGCTGCGCAGCTATTGCGAACTGCGGGGCATTCCGGTGCAGCAGGCCGATGAAGACAGCAGCGACTTCTGGAGTCTGCGCGAAACGCAGGCGATGGTCGGCTGGTTGCGAACTCGAGACAGTGCGCTGATCGACGTACCGACGATCCGCCAGTGGCTGGCGATGCAGCCCGCGGAGCCGCCTGCCGCGCACTGGTGGAGCTATCTGCGCGAGGCGGTGGCCGAGTATGCGCTCGATGTCGGAAACGTCGAACTGCCGCTCGACCACTTTCTCGACTGGCTGGCCGAGTGGGGCCGGGAAGCGCGCCGCCGGCAGACCGGCCTGCTGCTGCTGACCGCACACCGGGCCAAGGGTCACGAATTCGATCACGTCGCGGTCCTCGATGGCGACTGGCTGCGGAGCGGCGCCAACGAGGATGCGGACGCCACGCGCCGCCTGTACTACGTGGCCATGACCCGCGCCCGCAAGACGCTGGCGCTGGCGCGCTTCGCGCGCGGCCAGGCCTGGCTCGACGCGCTGGCGGGAGGACCGGCGGACTCGTCGTCCGAATCGTCATCGGCCTCCTCGTCCCACTCGCCGGCCTTCCTGCGTCGCCTCGCGGCGCCGCTGCCAGCGCCGCCGCCCGAACTGGCGCGTCGCCATCGGCGACTGGGCTGGCGGCAGATCGACCTCGACTTTGCCGCGCGCCACCCCCCTGGCCACGCCATTCACCGGGCACTGGCCGCGCTCGCGGTAGGCAGCCGGATCGCGCTGCGCCAGACATCGGCCGGTGCCTGGCGATTGTGCGATGCGCAAGGGGTCGACATCGGCGCCCTGTCGCAACACTTCGAACCGGAAACCGACATGCAGTGCATCGAAGCCCGCGTCGCCGCCATCCACGTGCGCCGGCCGAGAGACGTGGCGGAGGCATACAAGTCGCGGATCAACGCGCAGTGCGAATCCTGGGAGATGGTGGTTCCCGAGCTGGTGTACGCGCCGGGCAGTTGACCAGGGTTCAGGGCGCAGGTAATCGGGTCATTGGCAAGATACTGTAACCCTCTGTAACGCTCAACGAGCAAGTTCGATCCTTCAAGTTGCTCGTCGTGAATTGGGGCAAGAGGCACCCTGCGGACGTGTGGGTTTGGTCGCTCAACCACCGTGGCAAGGCGAGAGGATGCCAGTCAAACACTAAGAGGCGAGCGAGGGACCGCCGCTGCGAACGACCGTTGATCGGCCATTTCTGCCGTTCGCGCCTCGGCTGTGCGCGGTCAGCAATGGGCCGAAAACCGACGACCGCGTCGGACGGTTGAATCCAATTTTCACCGTTGCTCATGAATGCCTCCTTCTCGACTGGAGATTGATACGGCTAGCAGGGGCAGGTCACTGTGGTTGATCCATCGAACCAAACCGAGCATGACGAACAGGTGGTTGGTGTACAATGCGCGTCGTCCGACCTGAAATCTGGCTTCAGGCCCGTTGATGAATGAGCTACCAACACTCTCGCCCTAGCCGACTGCAATGCACGACACGAATCGCGTCAAAGTCAGACCTGAGTTGCTGCGGTGGGCTCGAGAGCGTGCCTGGTTGAGCATTGGTGCGCGTAGCATTAGTTTCCTCGAGTTCCACGCGTGGGAAAGCGGGGGGGAGGATCCGATATTCCTGCATCTGGAAGCCGATGCAAAGGCTATGCATCCACCGGTGGGCTAGCCGAAAGACATGCGTCGTCGAGTTCTGATCTCATGGATAGCCGTAAACAACGATCCCTACGAGCGTGATCGGGCCGGTAGCGCCTTTCGCCTTGTCGACGGCTCCCCGGTTCCCGGGCCCACCCTGACCTTGTTGTTCGACCCTGATTCGCTGTATGCGGGGTGCATTTCTGACTTCGTGTTGTTCTATGGGCGATCGCCCGACGGGAAGGAAACGCGCCAGTCTCGGGCGGTTAGCCAGACGTTGGAGGAGCTGAAGACCAAGGATCCGAGTTTGCGCATTCATCAAGAGCCCTGGGACGGGGACGATCCAACCGATCACGGGCAAATTTTCGAGTTCCTGAAGGAGAGGCTCCCGGCCGTGCGGAGAAGGTTCGCCGACCGGGAACTGATCATCCACGTCAGTCCGGGCACGCCTTCCATGCAAACGGTCCTGGTACTGATGGGCGAAACAGGTTTCATCGATGCCCCGTTCTCCCTCGTCAAGTCGTATCGCAAGGAGGAGCGGAATGGCCGTCCCGCTGTCGTTCCAGTTCGGCTCGGCATCGACAGCTACTACAAGGCATACCGTGCCGCGAGGCCCTCGGAGACGTCTTCCGAGGATGCGGCGGTCGTCTGGGATCCCGCTCGGTTTCAGTCGGAGCATATGCGGAAGATCTTCGACGAGGCCCGCAGGTTTGCGCAGTTGAATGTGCCCGTCCTCTTGCTGGGGGAGCGAGGCACGGGCAAGACGACACTGGCTGGCTGGATTCGATCGCACAGCCCCTACCGCGTGCCGGAACGGGATGTTCATTGGCCGGCGGTTGCTTGCGGCCAGTACAACCCCGAAACGATGCGTGCTGAGTTGTTCGGCTACAAGCGTGGTTCTTTCACCGGCGCTCTCAAGGACCATGAGGGGCTGCTCGCATTGGCCCACAAGGACACACTGTTTCTCGACGAAGTAGGCGACGTCGGTCGAGACCTCCAGCGCCTCCTGATCAAGGCCGTCGAGGAAAAGAGCTACATGCGCTTGGGCGACGATCGACAACTGACGAGCGACTTCAGACTGATTTCGGCGACCAACCTCCCGGACGCCAAGTTGCGCGAGCGATTGGATCCAGACTTTCTTGACCGCATCAGCATGCTCACGTTGCGGATGCCGCCGCTGCGTGAGATTCCTGAAGAGATTCCGTGGCTCTGGGAAATGGTCTTTGCACAGGCCTCGCATAGGGCACGTAGCGGCCGCGTACGATTTCCAGCCAGCGCCCACCGGGCCATAGTGAACGAACTGTCGCGTCATCCGCTTCCTGGGAACCTGAGGGACCTGTTTCGCGTGGCGTACCGCACGATTGCCGCCAACGCCGATCGGCATTCACCGCTATCGCCAGCCGCTTCGTCCGAGTACGGGCTTGCGGGCATCGACGTATCTGGCGCTGAAGCCGGCGCCGACTCGTTGCCGCAGTCTGTCGCCCGCGCATTCGCGGAGTCGGCAAGCCTGGATGCGCTGATCCAGCCCGGTGAAACCATCAAGACGAAGGTTGTCGAGCGAGCTCTCAAGGGGTACCTGGCGGACGAGCTTCGCAGGATCGCGAAGAAGCGGGGCGTGTCACCTGAGACCCTTTGCGACGTAACGGATCGTGCATTGAGAGAATGGTCGGCAAGCAGAGAAGAGAACAAGTGATCCGAACTCCGGAAAAAATCTTCCGAAAATACCGCGTACGCAGTCTCCCATCATCGCGTTCGACATGCGCATTTGTTCGATTCAAGTGCCTGTTACGTAATGAATTATTGCCAGACTGGCGTGGGGTATCGACCCCGTTGGCACACTTGTTGCGATATTGGCTGGCGTGGGGCCCGGAATCGTTCCGGGTCCGTTCAACCCAGGAGAGCCAGCCTTATGATCAAGCACAGCAATTCAACCGGCAACGCGCCGGCCATCACCCAGCATGCCTGGGCCCGCATGAGCGGGCGTGGGCTGAACTGCGAGACTATCGATGCCGTGCTGAGCTATGGGCGCGTGCTTCACGTGCGCGGGGCAGCGATTCACGTCATCGGCAGGAAGGAAGTGGAGAAGCTGGCGCGTTCCGGCGTGGATGTGGGCGGATGCGAGGGAGTCCAGGTCGTCTGCACCCCCGACGGATCCGCAATCCTGACGGTGTACAGAAACAGCGATTTCCGAGGACTGAAGCCGCGTGGCGGCAGGCGTTGGCACTGATGGCCTACAGCTCGTTCGGCCGGAACAAGACGGGGGGCAGAGCATGGGGTGGGCAAAGTACCTTGAAGACATCGCCAGCCGGCACAACGGGACGTCGCTCGTTCAGAGGCAGTTGCAGAAAGAGATCGGGCGTGACGCTTTGCCGAACAGACCCAAGGCGCCGGCGAAGTCCCGGTTGAATAAGCAAGGAGAACAGAACATGTCGAAGCTCAAGGACTTCACCGTCGCGACGGCGCGCCCCCTTCCCGTCATCGTGCTCGCCGACGTCAGCGGCAGCATGAGCGCGAACGGGAAGATCGATGCGCTCAACGACGCGATCCAGTGGATGATCGAGAGCTTCGCGGCCGAGGAGCACAGCCGTGCCGAGATCCACGTCGCTGTCATCGCATTCGGCAAGGGCGGCGCCAGGCTCCACCAGCCTTTGTTGCCGGCGGCGCAGATCAAGTGGGAGCGGGTCGGCGCAGCGGGCAATACGCCCATGGGCGCGGCCTTCGATCTGGTTGTGAAGATGGTCGAGGAGCACGCGCAGATTCCGAGCCGGGCATACCGGCCGACCGTTGTGCTCGTATCCGACGGACAGCCCACCGACGAGTGGCGCGAACCCCTGCAGCGCTTGCTCGCTTCGGAGCGTGCTTCGAAGGCCTCACGGTTTGTCCTCGGGATCGGAGACGACGCCGATCCCGCCATGCTGGCCGAGTTCCTGGCTGATCCGAGCGCGCGCGTGTACTCGGCGCACGAGGCCCGGCAGATCAAGAACTTCTTCCGGTGGGTCACCATGAGCGTCACCCAGCGCACTCGCAGCGTGAATCCCAACAGCGTGGTCGTGGTCGACCCGACCGCTCTGGACGACTATGACTTCTGAAGGTCACATGGCACGCAGAAGCCGTGTGGACTACTTCGGTGCGAGTGTTGCCGGCCCTGCCCACAGAGCGCTACGAAAGCCCAACGAGGACCAATGGCTCGGCGCGTCCGGCGCCTTCGGTAGCCTGGTCGTGGTGAGCGACGGTTTGGGCTCGAAGGACCGTGCCAGGCATGGTGCAAGGAAAGCCTGCATTGCGACGTTGCGTGCGGTCAGGGCGTGGCACAAGGGCGGGACAGGTTCTCTCGACGATCTCGTTGGCCGAATCGAGCCGCTCTGGCTGGAGGAAATCGCTCCGTTCGATCGCTCGGATTGCGCTGCCACATGCCTGCTTGCGCTTGCGCACCACGATGGACGAACCTATGTGGCTGCGTTGGGCGACGGGATGGCAGCCGTGCGCAGGCGCGGCGCCATCGAGCGGGTAGAGCATCCGCGGGCATCGGGGTTTTCCAATGAGACCCAGTCGCTCGGTAGCGGCGAAGTCTGGGCGAAGCGCTGCTTCGAGTGCTCCGAGATCGACATCGCCGTCCTCGCATCTGATGGCGTTTCGGATGACCTTCGTCCCGATCGCCTCGCCGACTTCGTCGCCTGGCTGAAGGACGAAATCGCGACATTGCAGCCGGTGGCTCGGTGGCGTTCGCTGCGGCGTGAACTGAACGAATGGCCCACCCCACGGCATCTCGACGACAAGACCATCGCAGTTCTGGCGTGGCCGAACGGGGGATCGGCATGACGTCCTTCACCCGCCAAGTGACCGACCTGAATGGGGCTCGTCACGTGCTGACGCGTCAACTCGGCCGTGGGGGGCAAGGGGCCGTCTTCGAGGTCAAAGGCGGACGACTGGCCGCCAAGATCATCTTCGATTCGTCGCCGTCCCGACGCGAGCAGCTCCGGAACCAGCTCACGGCAGTCAAGCGGCTGCCGCTGGCGGACCTCGAGATCGCTCGCCCATTGGAAATGCTGCGCGAGCCCGTGCTTGGTTACCTGATGGAGCTGCTGACCGGAATGCAGCCACTGAGCGCGCTCTGCAATCCGCCAAAGGCGACGACCTCGGTTGCGTCCTGGTACTTCCAGACGGGAGGCCTTCGGCGACGGCTGGCACTGCTGGCACGTACGGCCGACGTCCTATCCGCTCTTCACGGCAGAGGGCTCGTGTACTCCGATCCGTCGCCGCACAACATCTTCGTCTCCGAGGCCAGCGACGCCACGGAAGTTCGGTTCATTGACAGCGACAACATCCACTACGTGTCCAGCGCGGGGCTGCCGACAGTGTTCACTCCTGGCTATGGTGCGCCTGAACTCATCCGCGGCGCTTCCGGAGTGAACTCGCTGACCGATGCGCATGCGTTTGCTGTTCTGACCTTCCAGACACTATCCCTGGTCCATCCGCTCATCGGCGACGCTGTCGCGAACGGACCACCCGAGCGCGAAGAAGAAGCGTTTGCGGGAGCGATGCCCTGGGTGGATGACCCGAGCAACAGTTCGAACCGTTGTTCCATCGGGATTCCACGAAGCGTCACGCTCTCCGCGCGATTGGCGGAGATCTCGCAGCGAGCTTTCGGTGCAGGTCTCGCAGAGCCACTGCAGCGGCCCGGCGTCTCAGAGTGGGCGGAGAGACTGCACGCCGCTGCCGACGCGACAGTCCTGTGCCAGGAGTGCCACGGAACGTACTACATGAACGCCAAGCAATGCCCTTGGTGTGACGCGCCGCGCTTGGGTTTCGTCGTCGCTGAATTCCAGCTCTGGGATCCCGCGCTGGGTGAGGGCTCGGAGCTCGTGTCGCGACCCTCCGGTGATCGTCGAAGGCCTGTCATCGTCGCTGCCTTGGCACTGACCGATGGAGAGTCGAGAGTCATCACGCGTCGTCTTGCTACCGGGCAGGCTGGTCGGGACGGGCAGCGTCCGGTGATCGACCTGAAGTTCGAGGGCACGCGCGTCACGCTCCAGTCACTCGACGGGGCCAGCTACCGGCTCACATCGCCCACCGGAGCTAGATCTGCCTCGGTCGGACCGAAACCCTCGTCGATCCTACTGAAGCACGACGAGGCCTCGTGGCGCTTACACCTCGGATCTCCCGACGCACTTTATAGGGTCGTGTCCTTCACTGCGCGCAAGGGGGGCACGAAATGAAGGCGCACGAAGCTCCATTCGGAACGTGCTCGCTGATTGAGCTCGTGCCTGCCGATGCCACGACGTTCGACATGACGGTGACCCTCCGAAGCGAAGTCGCCTTGCAGTTCTCGGAAGCCACCGGCCAATCGCTGCTTCGTGTCGGCACCGTG
Organism: Candidatus Accumulibacter cognatus; assembly: GCF_000584975.1. Classification (NCBI taxonomy): domain Bacteria; kingdom Pseudomonadati; phylum Pseudomonadota; class Betaproteobacteria; genus Candidatus Accumulibacter; species Candidatus Accumulibacter cognatus. Next base: position 55,398 of record NZ_JDST02000053.1, read on the forward strand.
GCGGTTAGCGTGCGCGGGCGCGACAAGCAGGGGGAAACCGTTCTCGCGCGATTGCGCGACCGCAATCTGCCTCGACTGGGATGGGTCGTTGCGGTGACGCCAAAGAGCGGCGCCACAGAATGGCTACAGGTCCAGATGCACGAGTTTCCAGTGCAGTACTCCTGGCCGGGCAGCATCGACATCGGGGTCGACGAGAAGATCGTCGACGTCATCCGTCAGAAGCTCGGGAAGAGCATCTCTGCAACGGAAGTCATTCAGTGGCTCACGGAGCGCTTCGTCCTGGTCGACCAGGAGTCGGATTCCAAGGTCTTCATCTCTGGCAGCCCCGCGCCGGAGAGCGATCACCGTCGTCCGTTTCGCATGCACGGCAAGGGGTATGCGATCGATGTCCAGAAGACGCCCAACGACCGGCTTCTCGTGATGCGCCTCGTCGAAGCGCGTCGTGGATCGTCTGCGGAAGAGAGGCGCCCGATCGTTCCTGTTCAAGGCAACGTGCGCTTCTGCGATTCGACCATTGCAGGCGCATTTCGAGGTACGGCCCGCTCCCAGTTGGATCAGCTGGTGGAACAGGCCGGGAGCTACCTGAACGTCTGGCGCGAGTACAACAAGCTGGAGCGGGACAGTGTCTTTCGCCGAGCGCGGACGCTGGGGTGGCTGAGCTACTCGGACGCGAAACGGCAGGCAGACGGACGATGGCGCTTTCGGTTCCAGGATGCGAAACAGATCGACACAGCCCTGAATCTGCTTCGAGGTGCGGAGGATGTCGAACTGGAGGCCGCGTCGCACCCTCCACGCGAGTTGCAGGAGTCCTCGGATACTTCGGCAAACGGCTCGTCGACCGAAGGGGACCTCGCCAGGAGTCCGAAGGCATTCGTCGGGTCGTTCGTTGGCGGTACGGCTACCGGGCGGTACCTGGATGTCCTGCCGACAGGCGATCTGGACGACCGCGAGCCTCCTGTTCCCGGCGTTCTCTTCATGAGCATGAGCGGCGACAGAAAGCGGCTCGAGCGCAGGGAGCGGGCACAAGCCAGCATCGCTCTGGCCGAATGTCCCATGCCTCAACTGGGGCTGCTGCTCGAAGGAAGCGTGGTACCGGAGAGAAGGCGGAAGGCGGAGGCGCCGCTTTCGGCGGCCGTGAAGGAGATCTTCGGCGACGATCCCACGCCCAGACAGATCGAAGCCATTCGAGTCGCCTTGAACACGCCGGACATCGCCCTGATTCAAGGGCCGCCCGGCACCGGCAAGACAAAGACGATCGCGGCCCTTCAGGCGCGATTGGCCGAGCTGGGCGAAGACGGCGACCTCGCCGGTCAGACGCTGCTCACGAGCTACCAGCACGATGCCGTGGAGAACGCGGCGGCCAAGACGCTGGTCTTCGGTCTGCCGGCCATCAAGGTCGGCAGGAAACACGGACGAAGCGATGACGGGGACGGATTCGACCGATGGCGGCGCGAGCGTGTCGACGCCATCCGAGCCGACCTCGCGAGCTTGCCGGAGAGGCCGGTTAGCGAAGTCCTGAGGAAGGTGCGGGCCATGTCTGCGGCGTACCAGGCTTCGCGGCTCGGCCCCGCGGAGTCCGCGAAGATGGTCCGCGAGATCGAAGACATCGCGCGACCGTACCTGTCGCCGTCGGTACTGGACCGCCTCCTTGCGATTCGACAGGAGCTGTCGGCGCAACACGGATTCATGCCGGACTTCGAGTCGGACGATCGGGAGTTGTTGCTAAAGGCCGTCCGGGCGCTCCGCATCGATCCAGTCAGCTTTGGCGACGACGGTGCTCGAAATGCCGCGCGGGTCATGCAGCGACTCGAACGTCTCGGGTCCCTGGACGACAACAGTCGGCGGCTGCTCTCCGCTGCGGCCGACTGGGATGCGGATGAGCCCCCAGGATTCCTGGGCGAACTCAAGGCGCTTCAGGAAGTCCTCATCGACCGCTTTGCGGAGCCCGCTGCGGTCGGCGGACCGCGCGGACATGCCGACCTGGAGGAACTGCTCCCTGAGATCGTCAACGAGCTTTTTTCGCGGGCGAGGGAGTCGTCCGGCGGCGAGGACGCGGTCCTGTACGAATACCTGTTCGACCTCGAGAACGACGTCGATGGCGTGAGGTCTGCCGTGCGCGACTACACCGTCGTGCTGGCAGCTACTTGTCAGCAGGCGGTCGGCTTTCAGATGAGCCTCCAGAAGGGGGAGCAGAGCGTCTTCGCGAACGTCATCGTCGACGAGGCGGCGCGGGCCAATCCCCTCGATCTGTTCATTCCGATGGCACTGGCGGAGCGCCGGATCATTCTCGTCGGGGATCACCGCCAGCTCCCACACATCCTGGAGCCGGACGTCGAGGGGCAACTGGAACTCTCGGTCTCCGACGAGACGCGAAAGGCGCTACGGCGGAGTCTCTTTCAACGCCTCTTCGAATCGATGCGTGAGCGCGAGGCTGCCGACGGCATCAAGAGAACCGTCACGCTCGACGTCCAGTATCGAATGCATCCCGTTCTGGGTACCTTCGTCAGCGATACGTTCTATGCGCCTTACGGGGAGGCCTTCCGATCCGAGAAGCCTGCCGAGCAATTCGAGCACGGCCTGCCCGGCTACCAACCTCACGTCGCCGCTTGGGTCGATGTTCCCCTATCGGCCGGAAAAGAGCAGGGTGGACAGAGCAAGCGCAGACCTGCCGAGGCACGCTGGATCGCGAAAGAGCTCAAGAATCTGGCCACTGCCCGGCCGGATTTGAGCTTCGGGGTGATTTCGTTCTACGCGGGACAGGTCGATGAAATCCTCGCCGAGTTGGAGGCGCTCGGCGTTGCGGAACAGCTCCAGGACGGGTCGTACCGCGTCGCCGACGGATGGCGAGAGACGCGGGGACTGGACGGACACCTCAAGGAGCGAATCCGGGTCGGCACGGTCGACGCCTTCCAGGGCAAGGAATTCGACGTCGTCTTCCTGTCGATGACTCGATCGAACGATCTTCCGATTTCGGACGAGCGATCCTTGAGACGGAAGTTCGGGCACCTCATGCTCGAAAACCGGCTGTGCGTCGCGATGAGCCGCCAGCAGAGGCTACTGATCGTCGTGGGCGATTTGGGAATGCTTCGCGGCGAAGTCGCCGAACGAAGCCTTGCCGGCCTGGTGGCATTCCGAAAACTGTGCGAGGGGCGGCATGGCTGCGTTATTTCAGCTTGATTCGCCTGTTCTGCACTTCGGTCCCCGCCTTCCTGCGGGAGTCCGGTACAGCCAGCGAAAGTTCCTCTTGTGGCCGGCGCTGATGTATCGGGTCGTCGCACCGGACGTGCGGCCTCGACAGGTCAACGTACTGCAGAAGGCAGTGCTCGGCATGTGTCGCGCGGGCATCACGTTCCCCCCGCGAATCGGCGAGAAGCTGAAGATCCACGCAGACCTGGCCACGCTCATCCTGTCCGAGCTTGTGCAAAGGGGGCTCATCAAGCAGGACGGACTGCCGACGCAAGCTGGCAATGAGGTGTTCGAGGACGAGGCCCTCGACATGAGACCTGCGGTGACCGGACACGTGTTCCAGGATCCGTGGTCCGGCGATCTCTGGCCACGCTTCGTCCAGCGACTCGACTACGCGGAGCTGGACCGTCGCGAGAACGGATTCCCGGACTTGATCTTGGGCACCAAGGGCAAACCTCGGCGAGAGCGGGCCTTCATGTGCCGACCAATCGATTCCGCGCTTCCATCTGCTCCAGATGTGCGGCAAATACTGCGGGCGACCCACCGGCACAAGGCAGCCCTGCGCAATTCCGAGTCCTTCGAGGCGGCCGATGAAGACGAGCACCTCGACCTGGACGCGGGCCCGGTGCTCGAGCGAATCTCGCTGGTAGACGACTCACCGACTCCGGTCTTCCTGTCCACCTTCATCTATCTGGTTGAGAACGAGCAAACCGGAGACTGGCACGCGTGCGATCCCTTCGGACTGGGGGAGAGCCCGGCCGTCAGGCGCGCCGTCGAGCGCGAACTCGCTCACTTTCCAAGGCTTCGCGAAACGGTCGAGGCCCTCGTTGGTTCGTCGCTGGACGCGCAGGCAGAGAAGCAGCGAGGATGGATCGCCGAAGTGAGGGTGCTCGCTACTTCGAATCTCGAGCGAAAACTCACGGTTAACGCGCGCGACCTGCCAGAGTTCGAGCAGCTGCTTCAGCTGGAAATGGCCTATGTGGACGCGCAGTTGCTTGGCGACGCTTGTCCTGAGCAGCGGCTGAGGGATCTCTTGGGTGCCACGAGAAGAGTTCTTGAATCCACATTCCGATCGATAGCTGCGCGCTTTCCGCCAGGCGAGGTGTGGCGTCACGCCTACTTCAAAGACAAGAACGGAAAGGATCGTCCGGTCCAGGATCAGGCCTATGTCGCGAGCGTCTATGAGGCTCGTGCCGTCGCTCTCGGCTTCAAGACACCGCTGCCAGCTGCTCTGGCAGGAACCCGGCCAAACCACCTGAAGGCCGCATGCTTCGAATCCGGCTGGCGGCTTCGCGGCGCGATCGTAGCCGCAATGATGCTTGCTACCGATCAGCCTGACCACCCGCTTGCCCGGGCCGCGAGGCGTCGGCCAGAGCTCATCGAGGATCTGGACCGGGTCGCGACGATAGCGGGTGATGCCATACATGCTGGTGACAGTAGCCTGGAGCTTGCGGCAATCTCTCCGGTCATTGAGTCGGTGTACAGATCCGTGGCGATCCTCGGCGGGATCGAGGTTGGCGCGACAAAATTGGTAGAGGGATAGACGATGTCGAGGAACAGCAACAAGTCTGGGTCACCTTCGCAGCCGAACCGGAACCGGAACCGGAACCGGGTGTCGGTACCGGGAACCGAAGGCGCCGCTGGGAAGTCACCCAACAGCGGGCCGGTAACCGATGCGGACATCACGACCCCGGGAACGGCGATCGAGGCGATCAGCAAGGTTCATTCGCAAGCGCTGGAGACGGCCACAGAAGGAGACATCGAGGCCGCGACGAAGACCGCTCCACCTGGCACCGACGGCCTGGATATCGTGATGGCCGCGCGAGAGCTCTGGGAAGCAAATGAACTTTGCAGGGCGCGATCGGAGCGGATGTCGCGTCTCGAAGAGGGCGAAAGGGCTCTCAAGGAATCGCAAGACCTGTTGACACAGGAGCAGGCGCAGCTTGCCGCCGACGGGAAAGCGCTCGAAGAGCGGGATTCATCGCTCAAGATCAAGGAGGAGGATGTTCGGCATAGGGAGGACGGGCTTCGCGTCCGCGAGCTGAACGCAGAGGCCGGGTTTGCGGCGGAGCGCCGCGTATCCCTTCAACTCCTTGATCAGGAAGCCGCCGCCGTCCGGGAAGAACTGTCCCGGGCGCGCGGTTTGATCTCTGCGGAGCGCGCTGATTGGGACGCGCGCTGGCGGCAAGAGGACCAGAGGGTCCGGGCGGAACTCGAGCAACTGAGGCGCGAGCAGGCTGAGCAACATGCGGCGTCGGCGCGTGAGTTGGACGAGCAGAGGCGGCAGTTCGAAACTGAAGCCTCGCAGACGCGTGCAGCCCTGAAGAAGCAACAGGCTCAGCTCGATGTTCGCGAAGACGTGTTGCGGGAGGATCGTGAGGCATTCGATCTGCGAGTAAAGCAGCGTGCAGGTGCCTCGAGCGAGGAAGCCGAGGCGAAGTACCGCGACTTGGAAGCTCGTCTCGCAGCAGCGCGAAAGGAGCGCGACGGTCTCTACGAGAGGTTGCGAGAGCGCGAAGAGGCGGAACGCGTCCTTGGCAACCGACCGCTCGACCAGGTCAAACGGGAGCTCGACGCCCTGATCAAGGAGAACAAGTCCCTGTCCGATCGCCTCGCCAAACGCCCGAGTGAGGACATGGTTACGCGCCTCGAAATGCTGGAGCGCGCGCAGGAAGAGTGGGAAGCGGACCGTGCGCGACTCTCCCAGGAACTGATGGCCAGCCGCGCCTTGGTCGCCCGATCAGCGATTGCAGTCACCGAGCTCGAGTCGCTCAGGGATCAAAAGGCCGCGCTGGAGACCGGGAGGGACTTGCTGCAGGCCGCCCTGGAGGAACTCCGGAAGGACGTCGACGAACGTATTCGGCGGTCCGACGGGGTCAGCCCGTTCCCGTCATGCAGTCAAATGGATGGCGACGACACGCTCCAGGGCCGAGTGCCGATGTTCGACGAGATTCCGGATCTGGCTACGTTCTGCAGCGACCTGCAGAACCGAGTCGCCTTCGATCCGACGTCGGGCAAGGAGCTGTACTACTCCATATCCGACATTCGCTGCTTTCTCGCCGGCATGGCGATGAGCAGGCTTCATCTTCTACAGGGCATCAGCGGGACCGGGAAGACGAGCCTGCCCCTGGCCTTCGCTCGCGCCCTGGGTGCCGGGGCCGCCCTCATCGAGGTGCAGGCCGGGTGGAGGGATCGCCAGGATCTCATTGGTCACTTCAACGCGTTCGAGCGGCGTTTCTACGAGTCCGAGTTTCTGCAGGCGCTCTACAAAGCGCAGTGCCCGCGCCACGAGGACGGCGTGTTCATCGTCGTTCTGGACGAGATGAATCTCTCGCACCCGGAGCAGTACTTCGCCGACCTGCTATCGGCGCTGGAGCAAGATCCCCAGTATCAGAAGCTGGATCTGATGACCGCCGCCGTGGAGCCGGCACCAGCCCTGCTTCAGAACGGTCGGACACTTCCGCTGCCGCAAAACGTCTGGTTCGTTGGTACGGCGAACCACGATGAGACAACCAAGGACTTCGCGGACAAGACCTACGATCGCGCTCACGTGATGGAACTTCCGCGCCATCGGGAATCGTTCAAGCTCAAGAAGACGAGGGCGCGTGCTCCGGTATCGCTCGCGACCTTGCAGGGTGCATTCGCAGCAGTGCAGAACACGTACCAGCAACAAGCGGCTGCAGCGTATCGATTCGTGGACACCCAGTTCGCCGAGATCTTGGGACGCCGTTTCCGGGTTGGCTGGGGCAATCGCCTGGAACGACAGATGCTCAACTTCGTTCCCGTCGTCATTGCCGCCGGCGGCACCATGACCGAGGCCGTGGACCACATCCTGGCCACGAAACTGCTACGCAAGATTCGCGATCGGCATGACACGCGGCCGGAGGACCTCGAGGCTCTGCGCCTGGCAGTCGAAGAGGCATGGCCCCGTCTCGGCTCGCAGGGCGAGCCGGTGAAGTCAACCAGCATCGTTCGGGCGGAGCTGCGGCGACTGGGCGCCGATGAAGCTGCATGACGTATAGGTTCATCGACAGGTTGCTCGGACATACCAGTGATGTCCAGGCGGGAGATTTGGTCCTCGGCAGATTCATGGTCGAGCCGCTGGGCGATGACTCCACCTTCTTGAACTCCGTTGCCATAGCGCAGCCCAGCTTCTGCGTCCCCGATCTCCGAGGGCACTGGCAGTTGATGGAACCGGGGCGCGAGCGAGTCGAAGGAACGATGTCGCGAGCGCAGGTTCTGGACCGGCTGGATGTAACGAGCATTCTGGATGTCGGAAAAAGCGTCAGGGAGGTTCTCGCTTCGGGCGGCACTTGGCTGGATGCGCTCGACGTGTCTCCCCTGGTTCCGGGAATGTCTGAGCGAGCGGAACTGCAGGAGTTCGAGAAGTTGCTCGCGGACCGTCTCGGCCATCTCGTCGAAGTCTGTCAGCGACCCCGAACCCACCTTAGGGTGGAGGTTGAGCGAACAGCGGTGGCTAGGGCCCGGCGGCTTGCAACGCAGGCATCCAGCTATCTCGCAGCGCATACCGATGACTGGGACCGCCCAACTCTGCGTGCCGTCATACCCAAGCGCATCCTCTCGTTGGTCCGAGAGGACCAATTCGATATCTACGAGAACAGGGTCGCTGTCCGACTCGTCGATCATCTGGACGCGTACCTCTCACGCCGCGTGACCGATGTCGCCAGGCTGCTTCGCCTATTCAACGAAGTCGGGGATCACGGCTCGACGGCAGGACAGGGCTCCCACTGGCGGCAGAAGCGGGTCTACCAACTCTGGGGCGACTCGCTCGATGCCGGGGAGGCCCGCCGCAAGGCCGAGCGCACCCTCGAGCACCTGAAGTTCCTGAAGTACTCGGTTTCCGGCCTGATGGATTCGGTGCTGTATCGCGAGGTGCCGCGGCGAGCGTTCGTCAGCACGACACTGACGATGACGAACATTCTCGCGAACGACGTCCACTACCGCAGAGTGGCGGAAGTCTGGTTGGCTTGGGCACGCCTTGGGCTCGAGCAGTCGCCTAGACCGGACAAGCACTTCGAAGAGATGCAGGAGCTCTGCCGCTGCTTCGGAGGGTTTGCGCTCCTGCTGGTCATCAGAGGTCTTGACCAACTTGGTATCGAACCCGTGGACCTGTCGCAGGCTCTCGACGGTGATGAGATCGACCTTGAAGGTCGGGGCATACGAGCTCGACTCTCCTGGTCATTGACCGACAGCACATTGGGCCTTGCGGTCGACGGGGCGAAGCCCTTGCGAATTGTTCCGATCCCCGGGTCGGTTGCGATGTTCGGCGACGAAGACCTTGCCAGATTGATTCGCGATGCCGACGAGGCCGCGACCCGAACGGAGATCACGCTGGTGCTCTATCCGAGCCCTTCGTCTGAAGCTGCCCTTCGACGCATGGCTCCGCTCCACGCACATCGGCTGAATGCTCTTTCGCACGAGGTTGCCGAGCGGGGGCAGGGACGTGCGGGATTCCTGCCCGTCTCTCCTTGGGACTTGTCCAGCGTCGAGCGCGTCGCCCGCGAGCTTCGATGGGTGATCACGGCGCCGAGGTTCCTTGCTTATCCGCCCCACATAGCCAATCCCCCGATACCCAACATCGCGGACGAAGCAGCGTGGCTCGAGGCTACCGGCACCGGCGTATTCGTCACGCGAGCGCCTGAAGTGCATGAGGATCTCCGGCTTGCAGAGCGGCTTACCACTCAGCGGACGAGGCTCGAGGCTCTGGAGGACGAGCACGAGAACGTATCCCAGCAGCTACGACTGGCGGTGCGAGATGGCGGTGCGAGCGGGCCGCTGAACGCTCGCAAGAGGGCGTTGAACGCCTCGATCACCGACCTTCGATCGCAGATCGATTCCCTGGCCGACTTCTCGAAAGCGCTGGAAGCCGCCATCGAACTCGTGAAATCGCTGCTCTCTTGCCCAACCTGCGGGACCATTGCCGACACGAGGCGGGACTTCACGGGAGGCCGTGGACATCGGTTTTCCTGCGTGTGCCCTGATTGCTCCACTAGGTGGGGGACAGAGGCGTGCCCAAACTGCAAGGCGTGGATTCCCACATTGATGCCCGCAGTGAACTCTTGGACGGCGAACGACTCGGCAGTGGGGTGGCTGGATCGTTTCCTTGGAGCGGATGTCCTCGCCGTGCCATTCAAGATGAAAGATGGCACAGTAAGCTTCGTGTGCCCGTCATGCGATCATGGGCGCGAGAGCTATATGCCCTCAAGTGAATATTGAGCGGCAGGAGGGAATCTCAATCGATAGGCATTTACTGGAAAGCTGACTGCACGAGTCGATGGACCTCAATAGGGTTCGATCTAATGAATGTCGGCTGTTATTGATAACTGAAGTTTAGACACA